>NZ_JAZHLJ010000239.1:0-1170 GCF_036549495.1 Aurantimonas sp. C2-5-R2 | reverse complement strand
TCTGGGGCATTACCATGTCGATACGTTACCTGCGCCCTCAAGGGTAAATTCCCGGGTGGTCGATGTCTCATCGTCATTGGCACGGAGGGTCCGGCGTATCGATACCCGCCATGCGCCACTTCTCGCCGTCCTGCCAGCCGGTGTCACCGTCAACGATGCAGGTGACCCCGCGCGAGGCGCGGTTGCCGCCAGAGCAGAGGCCGATCGGACCGGAATAAACGCTGCACCGCGGCCGCGTCTGTGAAGATGGATCGACGGTCGACTGAAGTGGGCAGTTGGATGCCGCCCCATCGATCCAGCGCCAACGGCGTCAAGAAGACCAACGCACAAGTGACGCCCAGCAGGGGCCAGAAGGGAACCCGAGAAAGGAACGGCCTCTCGTGTCGACGCTGCCGAGCAGACGGGATCGGGACGATATTCTTGGTCCCGCTGGACACCTGCGGCCCATGGCGTCGCCTGCGGAGATCGGCCAGATTGTCACGCCACGGATCAGCCATGAAAGGAAGTCGTAGCAGGCTCCGGTCAATCACCGGTTAAGGCAGACGGACAAATGCTGTTCTACGCCTGCTACCTCTTCACGACCGTTGATCATCCTCGGAGGTTTTCGGCGGCCGCAATCCGTTGTGCTGTCGTGGCCAGCGCTTGTCCTTGCCGCTGGATAGCGTCGGGTTCCTCCTGACGGCCTGGGCCCACAGCTATACCGAGGTAAAAAAACAGCCTTGATGGCGGCCAGGAGGCAGCTCTAGGTTCCGGTCGAACGCGATTGTTGCCGGAGACCGATGATGTCGAATGCCCTTGAAGTTGTGCGTCCTGGAGAGGCTGCGGCCGTCCTGAACCTGTCGAAGTCGACCCTCGCCAAAATGCGGATGCGCGGCGACGGTCCTCCCTTTGCAAAGCTCGGCGGGAAGATCGTGGTCTATCGGCTCGCGGACCTCGACGCATGGATCAATGAACGAAGCCGGGTCTCGTCAAGCGGCTGACGCTACTGGTTGCACGCAACTCTGTCACTCATTTCCAAACGATGCCGACGCCGTATAGCCGACCTCGATGTCCGGACTTCACGACTGAGACCCAGGCTAACCCTCCGTGCCAATGACGATGAGACATCGACCACCCGGGAATTTACCCTTGAGGGCGCAGGTAACGTATCGACATGGTAATGCCCCAGAT
>NZ_JAZHLJ010000238.1:0-1173 GCF_036549495.1 Aurantimonas sp. C2-5-R2 | reverse complement strand
GATGGCCAAGAGCAAATTCGAGCGCAACAAGCCGCATGTGAACATCGGGACGATTGGTCACGTTGATCACGGCAAGACGTCGTTGACGGCGGCGATCACGAAGTATTTCGGCGAGTACCGTGCGTATGACCAGATCGACGCGGCGCCGGAGGAAAAGGCGCGCGGGATCACGATCTCGACGGCGCATGTGGAGTACGAGACGGAAGCGCGGCATTACGCGCATGTCGACTGCCCTGGCCATGCCGACTACGTGAAGAACATGATCACGGGCGCTGCGCAGATGGACGGCGCGATCCTGGTGGTGTCGGCGGCGGACGGCCCGATGCCGCAGACCCGCGAGCACATTCTTCTGGCGCGCCAGGTCGGCGTTCCGGCGGTGGTGGTGTTCCTGAACAAGGTCGATCAGGTCGACGACGAGGAGCTTCTGGAACTGGTCGAGCTCGAGGTTCGCGAGCTTCTGTCGTCCTACGAGTTCCCGGGCGACGACATCCCGATCGTGAAGGGCTCGGCGCTGGCGGCTCTGGAAGATTCCAACAAGGAGATCGGCGAGGACGCGGTGCGGGCGCTGATGGCGGAAGTGGATCGCTACATTCCGACGCCGGCGCGTCCGATCGACCAGCCGTTCCTGATGCCGATCGAGGACGTGTTCTCGATCTCGGGTCGCGGCACGGTGGTGACGGGGCGTGTCGAGCGCGGCATCGTGAAGGTTGGCGAGGAAGTCGAGATCGTCGGCATCCGCGACACCAAGAAGACGACGGTGACGGGCGTGGAGATGTTCCGCAAGCTTCTGGACCAGGGCCAGGCGGGCGACAACATCGGCGCGCTGATCCGCGGCGTCGACCGCGAGGGCGTCGAGCGCGGCCAGGTTCTGTGCAAGCCGGGTTCGGTGAAGCCGCACACGCGGTTCATGGCCGAGGCGTACATCCTGACCAAGGAGGAGGGCGGTCGCCATACACCGTTCTTCACCAACTACCGGCCGCAGTTCTATTTCCGCACGACGGACGTGACCGGAGTGTGCACGCTTCCCGAGGGCACCGAGATGGTGATGCCGGGCGACAACGTGACGATGGACGTGACGCTGATCGTGCCGATCGCGATGGAAGAGAAGCTGCGCTTCGCCATCCGTGAAGGCGGCCGCACCGTCGGGGCCGGCATCGTCGCCAGCATCGTCGA
>NZ_JAZHLJ010000237.1:0-1175 GCF_036549495.1 Aurantimonas sp. C2-5-R2 | reverse complement strand
TCTACTATAAGGACATGCGCGACGAGGCAGAACGAGATCGTCAGTCGGGGCTCCTGCGGCGCCTGTCCGCCGGGGGATTTGAAGTGCGGGGGGCCGCTCCGGAGGATTTCGGTTCTGGTCCCTGGGAGCGCTACGGTACCAATCTCGTTGAAATGGCGGTGGACGTCATGACGATCGCCCCCGGCATCGACCGCGTCATCCTCGTCGCTGGCGACAGGAAACTGATCCCCTTGGTTCATGCGCTGCAGGCCGGCGGAATCCAGGTGACGGTGGCCACGGCTCTCAACATCCCGGAAGCGATCAGGGCTTCGGAAAAATTGATCGAAGCCGCCAGCGCGCATGTCGATCTCACCCAACATTTTGAGTCCGAACCGCCTCAACAGCAGCGAGGCTGACTCCCGGCCGACCTTTGGCCCGACAGAGGTGACGGCTCATCGATCGTCGGAAACTCATAGTGCAGACACTCGCCCATTTCCTAGTGAACAATGCCAGATGGCTTGCGGGCGGCTTCCTTCTGACCTTCTTTTCCTCGTTCGGACAGACGTTCTTTATCTCGCTTTCGAACGGCGGGATTCGGGAGGCCTACGGGCTCAGCCACGGTGAATTTGGAGGCCTCTACATGCTGGCGACGCTTCTCAGCGCCGCCACACTGCCGTTTCTCGGGCGTATTCTGGACCGCCACCGGACGGCAACTGTCGCCGCGGCGACGATGGCCATGCTTGCCGTCGCCACCATGGTGATGGGTTTTGCTCAGTCCGTGCCGATGCTGGTCCTGGCGCTCTATCTTCTCCGCCTCTTCGGGCAAGGGATGATGACGCAGACCGCCTTGACGGCCACGGGCCGCTGGTTCGCTGCAAATCGGGGGCGAGCCGTTTCGATCGTGACGCTTGGGCATCAGGTGGGCGAGGGACTTTTCCCCTTCATTTTTGTCCTCGTCGCCGATGCTGTTGGGTGGAGAGGGACCTGGTTCATCTGTGCTGCGGTCGTTCTGCTTCTCGCTCTGCCCCTGATTGTCCCGATGATTCGGAGCGAGCGGGATCCGCAGAGCGAACCCTCGCCGCCGACACAAGCTCCCTCAAGGCATTGCGGAGCGTGTCAACGAATGTGAGACAGCCGGAGCGATAGATTAAGCTTGGAGTTGGAGCTTGTTGTTGGGCGGATTGATCCAGACGGCG
>NZ_JAZHLJ010000236.1:0-1188 GCF_036549495.1 Aurantimonas sp. C2-5-R2 | reverse complement strand
GTAGCAGTTTCCCTTGCCCGACATGGAGATGCGGATGCCGTTTTTGCGAAGTTCGCCCTGATAGTCCACGGCGCAATATTGGCTGCCGCGGACGCCCTTCTGTTTGTCAAGCTGCGATGCGGGTCTGATTGATCTCCCTGTGGCGCCTCGTGATGATGTGGAAGACCTCGCGCGCGATGTAGCGTTTAAGGGATCTGATGGCATCGAGCTTGGAATGCCCCTCGCTGACGCGTCTAGCGACGTAGGCCTTTGTCGCCGGATCGGTTCTGAGCCGTCCGATGGCGACGATGTGCAGGGCGCTGTTGGCGGCGCGATCACCGCCCCGGTTAAGCCGGTGCCGGATCGTCTTTCCGGAGGAGGCGGGCACTGGGCTGACTCCGCAGAGGGCCGCGAAGCTCGCTTCGGATCGCAATCGCTCAGGGTTATCGCCGGCCGTCAGCAGCAGTTGCGCGGCTCCACTGTAGCCGATCGAGTTCCGGGCAATGAGTTCGGGCGCTAGGTCATTCACGATGGCACCGATCATTGTATCGAGGTCGGCGATCTCGTCATGGAGCTCGAGGTAGCGGCGGGCGAGCGACTTGAGGCTGATGCGGTAGGCCGCTTCCACTTCGCGATAGGCCGTCAGATCTGGCCGCCAGGCAGCCAGAGTTCGCACGAGTTGCATGGGGGTCATGCTGCGTAGCAGATCACGCAACCCGTCCGGCGCGCTGACGATCGTGGTCTGGATTATCTGCAGAGCCACCCGCCGTGCGGCGACGGCGGTCTTTCGGCAAACCGTGAGGACGCGCAGGGATTCGACCATTCCATCGCGGCTTCTGGGAGTGACCGTTCTCTTCCCCGCGAAAGCAGCGTGGGCCGCATTCTGGGCATCGATGTCGTCGTTCTTGCCTCGTCTGCGCCGATCGTGCCTGTCGGGTGTCGTCACTTCGAGAACTTCAACGCCGGCAGCTTGCATGTAGCGGAGCAGACCAGCGCCGTAGCTGCCGGTCGATTCAATGCCAGCCGATGCGCTGAAGGTCTCCGAGTGAGTGCATCCATCGCGCGCTAAAAATATGCCAAAGTAGTGCTAGAGCATCCGGCGAGAATTTTGAATCGACGGATTGAACGAACCCGCTAGCGCGGGAGTGGAGCGAGCGTTTTAGGAGAGGCCTCCTGTCTGCGAGGATTGTGGTTGTTAGCCCGATCCCA
>NZ_JAZHLJ010000235.1:0-1215 GCF_036549495.1 Aurantimonas sp. C2-5-R2 | reverse complement strand
GTCGAGGCCGAGGCGGTGACGCGGCGCGAAGAGGCCGAGGCCGAGCGGCGCCAGAACGGCGAGCGCCAGCAGATGACGGCGCAGGAGCAGGAGCTGGTGGTCGGCGAGATCGGCTCGGGCCTTGCCAAGCTGTCGGACGGCGATCTGACCTATCGCATCGAACAGAGTTTCCCGGCC
The DNA here is from genome assembly GCF_036549495.1 of Aurantimonas sp. C2-5-R2. Taxonomy (NCBI): domain Bacteria; kingdom Pseudomonadati; phylum Pseudomonadota; class Alphaproteobacteria; order Hyphomicrobiales; family Aurantimonadaceae; genus Aurantimonas; species Aurantimonas sp. C2-5-R2. The sequence goes on along the minus strand of NZ_JAZHLJ010000235.1, from coordinate 1,038 downwards.
GCCTATGTGAAGCTGAAGGACGACTTCAACGCGGCGATGGACGAGCTCAGCGAGACCATGTCGACAATCGCCGGCACGACGGGCTCGATCCGCTCGGGTACCGGCGAGATCAGCCAGGCCTCGGACGATCTGGCCCGGCGCACCGAGCAGCAGGCGGCAAGCCTGGAGGAGACGGCGGCGGCGCTGAACGAGATCACCGCGACCGTCAAGCGCACCGCCGAGGGCGCCAACCATGCCCGCGACGTGGTCGCCAAGGCCAAGTCGGGGGCCGAGGAATCCGGCGTCGTGGTCGGCAACGCGGTTGCGGCGATGAATGGCATCGAGGCCTCGTCCAAGCAGATCGGCAATATCATCGGGGTGATCGACGAGATCGCTTTCCAGACCAACCTTCTGGCGCTGAACGCCGGGGTCGAGGCGGCGCGGGCCGGCGAGGCGGGCCGCGGCTTTGCTGTCGTCGCCCAGGAAGTGCGCGGACTGGCGCAACGCTCGGCCGACGCGGCCAAGGAGATCAAGACGCTGATCTCGACCTCGACCGCGCAGGTTGGCGAGGGCGTCGATCTGGTTGCCCGGACCGGCCAGGCGCTGAAGGACATCGCCGACCAGGTCGGCGAGATCAACACCATCGTGCGGGAGATCTCGTCGTCGGCCCAGGAGCAGGCGACGGGTCTGGCCGAGGTCAACACGGCGGTTCACCAGATGGATCAGGTGACCCAGCAGAACGCCGCGATGGTGGAGGAATCGACCGCTGCCTCGCACCGGCTGACCCAGGAGACCAGCGAGCTGGTCCGGCTGGTCGACCGCTTCGAGCTCGGCGCCGCCAAGCCGGCCTCCGGCAAGGGCAAGCCCGGTGCCCGTCCGGCGGCCCATGCGCCGCAACTGGCGGTCGTCGGCAACACCGCCCGCAAGCCGCAGCCGGTCGCCGCCAACGAGACCGATACCTGGGAAGAGTTCTGACAAGGCCGCGAACACGGCTGAACGAACCAACCTTCCCCATGCCAATCAGGGCGGTCCGGTCAAACCGGGCCGCCCTTTTTTCGT
>NZ_JAZHLJ010000234.1:0-1223 GCF_036549495.1 Aurantimonas sp. C2-5-R2 | reverse complement strand
CGGGGCGCAAGAGGGTTCGGGGAATCGTCGCGGCGCCGGATGGAAACGGCGGCACATAGGACGGTTCTCATATCCCGATCCCCCTTCCTCTCCCGAGGTCGAGACCGTGAGAGAGGGCGAGGGCCGCGCCGAGTCGGCGGCCAGCCTCCATGTCGATGCCTAGCGCGGCCTTGCGATTAGCGAGCAGGGATTCCAGTTGCGGATCGCGTTCGAGGCTTTTCGCCATGTCGCCCAGCGCCGACCGCGTGACCTTGTAGCCGAACATATCGCCCGCCTGGTATTGGCGCTGACTGGTGCGGTCGAGCTTCTGCCAGCGCTCGACAAAGCGGTCGGCGCGGCGGCTGGGATCGGTGCGGATTTCGGTTTCGAGCTGGAGCGCCCGGATGGCGCGGTTGACCTTGCCTGCACCTGCCTCTCGGGCGAGGTCGGGCTCTTTCACGTAGGCTGCTTCCGCATCGCGCCAGCCATGAGGCCGCACGCCNTGGCGCGGTTGACCTTGCCTGCACCTGCCTCTCGGGCGAGGTCGGGCTCTTTCACGTAGGCTGCTTCCGCATCGCGCCAGCCATGAGGCCGCACGCCCTCGAAAGCCTTGCGAGCGTCGGAAAGTTTCCGCATCTGGTCCGGGCGTCGCTTGCCGCCCGCATCTTCGGCGCTGAATATCGCGTCCACCGCGCGGGCATGACGGATGAGCGCATCGGTGCGGGCCTTGCGCAGCGCCGCCTCCGGGTCCGCCGCCACGGCTCTTTCCGGCGCATCCGTCGTTCGCCGGACCTTTGCCGCAGCGCTTTCCCGTACCGGCCCCTGCGCTTTGCCAGCGCCCGGCGACGGCGCTGCCTGGAGGCGCATACCGTCGAACATGCCACGCACCTTTTCCGGCACGACCTTACGCACGATCTCCGCGACACGGGCGCGGAAAGTGATGCCGCGCCGTTCGGCGTAATTCCGCGCCGGGTCGATCTGCTCGTAGTCGGATGCCATGTCCTTCGCGCGGTCGCGCGACAGGGTGTGAGCGAGCCGGTCCTGACCGGCGAAGTCGTCGCGGCCATAATGCAGGTCAATGCCGTCGCGGTGCCGGGACAGCGCGACATAGCTGCCGTGGGCGTCCAGGCCCGGTGTCGCCAGCACATGGGTGCGATCCACCGTCATGCCCTGCGCCTTGTGGATCGTCGCCGCATAGCCGTGGTCGATGCGGTCGTAGTCCTTCAGGTCGAATGAGATACTGC
>NZ_JAZHLJ010000233.1:0-1226 GCF_036549495.1 Aurantimonas sp. C2-5-R2 | reverse complement strand
CCTGGCGCCGGTGGTCCACGCCCTGCAGACGCTTCGCGGAATGGCCCTTGTGACGGCCGCGACCGTGATCGCGGAACTCGGCGACATCACGCGCTTCGAGAACCCCCGGCAGCTCATGGCCTATCTCGGTCTGGTCCCCTCGGAACATTCCAGCGGCGGAACCAGGCGTCAGGGCGGCATAACGAAAGCAGGCAACGGAACCGCCCGGCGAATGCTGGTCGAGGCGGCCTGGAGCTATCGGTTCCCGGCAAGAATCAGCCGTGAACAACTGCTCCGACAGGAGGGGCTGCCCAAGCCCATCCGCGATACGGCTTGGAAGGCTCAGATGCGACTGTGCGGCCGTTACCGCAAGCTCGCCAGAGCCGGCAAGCCGGCCACCACCGTGACCACGGCGATCGCTCGCGAACTGGCCGGCTTCGTCTGGGCCATCGCGGCTCAAGTCCCGCGGCCGACGAACTGACCGCCGGGCTATGAACCAAAAGCATTGATGGAGGAGCGAACAGTTTTGAGCCTTCTGCGCCTGGGTAAGGCTGGAGGCACGGTCACGGCAGGAGAACCCTCGCAACCACTATCAGCCGGATCATCATCCGACGCTGGATTCTAGACCGAGGCAGCTCCACGACGCATCAGGTCCGGCGGTAACCAACCCGCGTATCAGAGCATGATCAACCGTCGTTTTATTGACCGTGCCTCCTGCTTTGCCCAGGGCAGCCAATCCGCCAGAACGCTTGCAAAGGCAAGCGATCGATTCTTCACATCTGCAGCTTGAAACGGCGAACATGAGAGTGGATAAAATCTGACGGTAGAGTCCGAGGAGGGATTCCCTCGGGCTTTGAAGCATGCGAGTCTGGCGTATGCGCACCGGGATTTCCATCGCCGTCTCGCCGTCCGATCGCCGTCGCCTTCGGGGCCTGGTCAGGGATCGCAACGCCGCCCAGAAGCATGCGTGGCGGGCCCAGATCGTGCTGTTGACGGCGGACGGTGTGGGCACGATCGAGATCATGCGGCGGACCGGCAAGTCCAAGACCTGCGTCTGGCGCTGGCAGGAGCGCTTCGCCGAACAGGGTTATGAGGGTCTGCTGCGCGACAAGACCCGGCCCTCGCGGATTGCCCCGCTTGGCGCCGATGTTGCCGCGTGCGTATTTCACCGCATCGTGAGCACGGATTTCACCGCATCGTGAGCAGAGATTTCGGGGGATCGTGAGCAACGATTTCAGATGATCGTG
>NZ_JAZHLJ010000232.1:0-1241 GCF_036549495.1 Aurantimonas sp. C2-5-R2 | reverse complement strand
AGTGGAAGGACGCGCCGGCCGGTTATGGCCCGCACAAGACGCTGTACAACCGCTTCATCCGCTGGAGCCGGCTCGGTGTCTTCAACCGGATCTTCTCGGCTTTGGCGGGAGAAGGGCCAAGGCCCGAGCGCATCATGATTGACGCGACCCATCTGAAGGCTCACCGGACGGCGGCGAGCCTTCTAAAAAAGGGATGTTCCCCGACGTATCGGGCGCACCAAGGGCGGGCTGAACTCCAAGCTCCATGCCGTCTGCGACGATGATGGTCGGCCGATCATCCTGCTCTTGTCGGAAGGCCAGATGAGCGACCACAAGGGCGCCCGTCTCGTTCTCGACGCTCTGCCGCCGGCCTCCAGCCTGATCGCCGACCGGGGCTATGACAGCGCCTGGTTCCGCGAAGAGCTCGAAGCCAGAGGCATCGAGCCCTGCATCCCCTCATCGAAGAGCCGCAGGACGCCCTTCGCCTACGACAAGACCCTCTACCGCCAGCGGCACAAGGTCGAGAACCTCTTCGCCAAACTCAAGGACTGGCGTCGCGTCGCAACCCGCTACGACCGATGCGCCCACACCTTCTTCTCCGCCATCTGCATCGCAGCAGCCATCATCTTCTGGCTCTGGTCAATGAGTCCTGAGCCTAGCACTACTTTGGCATATTTTTAGCGCGCGAGGATTTTAGAGATTCCCAGGATGGGTTTTCGATGATTCCTAGGAGGTCGGCTTTTTGGAGCGCAGGCCGGCCATGGACAGGAACTGGCAAGCTGAACTGGAGCGCTGGCTGGCGCCGTTTTCCGCGGCGCTTCGGCACAAGACGCGGGCACGGATGTGCCCGGCCTATATCGCGGGGCTGATTGGCCCTGGCGATCGCAAGAGCATTCAGCCGATGGCGGCACGCGACGGCGGCGTGAGCNCGGCACAAGACGCGGGCACGGATGTGCCCGGCCTATATCGCGGGGCTGATTGGCCCTGGCGATCGCAAGAGCATTCAGCCGATGGCGGCACGCGACGGCGGCGTGAGCTACGATCAGCTTCATCATTTCATCGGCAGTGGCGTTTGGGATGCAGCGTCCCTCGAAGCATTGCTTCTCGTCGAAGCCGACAAATTGGTCGGCGGCGACAGTGCTTGGTTGATCATCGACGACACCGCTTTGCGGAAGAAGGGGCGTCACTCGGTTGGCGTTGCGCCACAATACGCCTCCGCGCTTGGGAAGACGGCCAACTGTCAGTCTCTGGTCTCGGTGACG
>NZ_JAZHLJ010000231.1:0-1276 GCF_036549495.1 Aurantimonas sp. C2-5-R2 | reverse complement strand
GACTGCGGGAACGGCAGGTCTTCACGGGCCAGGACATCCATGCCCAACACTAGATCTAGTGGGTGTGGGAATCAACCGGATAGGCAAGGATCAATGCATTGGATCAGGCGGCTCCTCTCCAGGGCTGGAACCTGCCCGAAGAGTTCGCCACGCTGCGCCGCCTGATGGAAGCGCGGATGAACAAGCATGGCCGGCGGGAGTATGTGCAGGTGCTTCGTCTGCTGGAAAGCTTCGAACTCGCCGACCTCCATGCGGCGGTGAAGCAGGCCATCCAGCTCGGAGCGATCGGCTTCGATGCGGTCAAGCATCTGATCCTGTGCCGGGTGGAACGCCGGCCGCCGCGGCTGGATCTGTCCATCTATCCCTACCTGCCGAGGGCGACGGTCGAGACGACCTCGGCGAAGGCGTATATGCGCCTTCTCTCGACGAACGCAGGAGAAGCGGCATGAGCACCGAAGCGGAAGCGCCCGAGATCCTGCTTTCCCACTATCTCAAAGCCCTCAAGCTGCCGAGTTTCCAGCGCGAGTACCATAAGCTGGCTCGGCTATGCGCCACCGAGGGCGTCGATCATGTCGGATACCTCACCCGGCTTGCCGAGCGGGAGATGATCGAACGTGATCGGCGCAAGGTCGAGCGCCGCATCAAGGCGGCGAGGTTCCCGGTCGTCAAAAGTCTGGACAGCTTCGACTTCACTGCCATCCCGAAGCTCAACAAGATGCAGGTGCTGGAGCTCGCGCGTTGCGAATGGATCGAGCGCCGCGAGAATGTCATTGCGCTTGGCCCCAGCGGCACGGGCAAGACCCATGTAGCGCTTGGTCTCGGCCTGTCAGCATGCCAAAAGGGCATGTCCGTTGGGTTCACGACAGCCTCAGCACTGGTCAGTGAGATGATGGAGGCGCGCGACGAGCGGCGTCTGTTACGGCTCCAGAAACAGATGGCCGCCTACCAGCTTCTCATCATCGATGAGCTGGGCTTCGTGCCGCTATCCAAAACCGGCGCGGAATTGCTGTTCGAGTTGATCTCGCAACGATATGAGCGAGGCGCGACCCTGATCACGAGCAACCTTCCCTTTGATGAATGGACGGAGACGCTCGGGTCCGAGCGTCTGACCGGCGCACTGCTGGATCGTATAACCCACCATGTCAACATTCTCGAAATGAACGGCGACAGCTATCGTCTCGCCCAAAGCCGAGCCCGAAAGGCCGGCTGAAACCCTCTCAGAAAATAACCGCGCGCGCATGAGACCGCCGCTCGGGCTACGCCCTCCCGGCAGTCT
>NZ_JAZHLJ010000230.1:0-1278 GCF_036549495.1 Aurantimonas sp. C2-5-R2 | reverse complement strand
TCTGGGGCATTACCATGTCGATACGTTACCTGCGCCCTCAAGGGTAAATTCCCGGGTGGTCGATGTCTCATCGTCATTGGCACGGAGGGGGAGGTCCTGCGTGATCCGAAGTTCTACGCCATTTGCCTCGGGGTTCTCGCACCGTCCTTTGTCGGGACGACGATCTTCTTCCACCAAATCTATCTAACCGAGATCAGAGGCTGGCCCCTCCAGCTCTTCGCGAGCGGCTTCGCCGTCTTGTCGGCGACCGCGATTGCCTTTGCGCTTTTGGCCGGTTGGTTAATCGATCGGTTCTCTGCGGTCCGGCTTTTACCATCGTTCCTTCTGCCGCTGGCTCTCGCTTGCTTTGCGGCCGCCTATCTCACGCCGACTTGGGGAATTTTCGTGTTCATGTCGCTACTCGGCGTAAGCTACGGCTTTTCGTCGACTCTGGCGGGAGCCATGTGGCCCGAGATCTATGGCACAGCCCATCTCGGCGCGATCCGCTCCATCGTCGTCGCCACCATGGTTTTAGCGACGGCGGCGGGACCCGGCCTTACGGGTTACCTCATAGACGCCGGTGTCGACTATTCGCTGCAACTAATCGCCATGGGGCTCTATAGTCTCGGCGCGGCCATCCTCATGGTGTTCGTCTCGCGGCACGTCGAAAGCTCAAGGGCCGAGCTGGGAGCGATCCGTGAGAGTTAGCGTGATGCGCCATCTGACATGTAGGTGGTTACTGACGAACATCTGACCGTCGGCAAGGGCCTGATACTGATACCCGCATCCGCCACGGCCTATGGCAACAGGGACGCGGCCTATGACTGCTTTACGATCGCGATCTGGGACGATTCGGCTGACGATCGGGCGAACATCGGCTGGACGCGCGAGCTGTGGGCCGCGGTGCGGCCGTTCTCCAGCGGCGGCGTTTACGCCAACAATCTCGGCGAGGAGGGCGACGACCGCGTGCGGGCCGCCTATGGCGAGAATTACCCGCGTCTGGCTGCGATCAAGACCAAATACGACCCAACGAACGCCTTCCGCCTGAACCAGAACATCCGGCCGATGGTCTGATGTTCTTCGCCCTGTTTAGGAAACAGCGGGATCAGAGGCGTTACCTGAACTCAAGCGCGTTCGGCAGCTGGTCAGGTCAATGCTGTAGAAAGCGTCCAGCCGCCCCATGCCATGAGCACAACTCCGGCCCCAGTGGAGCTATGGCTGAAAATGGGTGATGGGGCCTGAGAAGGCGGCGTATCGTGGCGGGTTCTGAAGCCTGCCAGAACCTCCCGAAGGAGCGAT
>NZ_JAZHLJ010000023.1:0-58171 GCF_036549495.1 Aurantimonas sp. C2-5-R2 | reverse complement strand
CGCGCAGAGCCCAGACCGACGACCAAAATCAGGCGTCAGAGACAGGGCAGTTGCTAGATATGGTGGCACCTGGGACAACGGGATAAGCCTCGGGCTCGGCGCCCATGTCAGAAATAATGCGTAAAAAAATTGTAATAATACAGTCGAATTACCTGCCGTGGCGAGGGTATTTCGATCTGCTGCGCCAAGCCGATCAGGTTATTCTATTCGATAGTGTCCAATACACGCGCCGCGACTGGCGCAATCGAAACAAGATTAAGACGGCTGAGGGGGCAACCTGGCTCACAATTCCAGTCGAGACCAAGGGTAAATACCTCGAGGCGATCGATCATATCCGTGTGTCGGACGCGAATTGGTCCGACAAACATCGCCGGACGATTGAAATGGCCTATCGTCGGGCTCCCGGCTTCGACGATGCGGCCCCTTGGCTGTTCGACGCTTTACGGGAAGCCGGCTCCATGTCCTTCCTCAGCGCCATCAATGAGCATCTCCTGCGCGCAATCATGGAGCGCCTCGGGATCAAGACCGCGCTCAGCCGCTGCACCAAATTCCTGGATCGCGCTCAAATGTCCGAAATGAGCCCGACGGATCGATTGATCGCCCTTTGTGCAGCCGCAGGCGCGACTGAGTATCTGTCGGGTCCTGCGGCCCGGAGCTATCTCGATGAGGCCAAGTTTCACGAGGCGAATATTGCCGTCAACTGGATGGACTACGAGGGCTACCCTGCCTATCCCCAGCTTTGGGGTGAATTTCAGCCATTTTTGTCGATCGTTGACATCGTAGCGCGCATAGGCGCCGGGCAGGCCGGCCATGATCGCCGCGAGCAGCCGGTCGCGATCGGCTGAATCCGAGGCATCGAACCACGCCTTGGCGCGATCGAGGACGTCGGGTGTGACCTCCTCCGCCGCCCCCGGCCGCTCCAGCATGAAGACGTCGAAGGCGGCGTATTCGTGCAGGTTGAAGCGCAGGCTCGTGCCGCCGCCGGCGATTGGCGCGGCCAGTTCGGTCCGCGTCCAGTCGAGCAGCGGCATGAAATTGTAGCAGACCGTGTCGATGCCGCGGGCGGCGAGATTGCGCAGCGACTGCCGGTAGGTCTCGAACAGCGGCTCCAGATCGCTGTCGCCGAGCTTGATTCGCTCGTGCACCGGCAGGCTTTCGACGACGCGCCAGGTCAGGCCCAGCGACGTATCCGCTTCGATCGGCGCCTGGCGGGCCGCGATGGCCTCCACCGTCCAGACCTCGCCATAGGGGACCTCGTGCAGGGCATTGACGATGCCGCGGGCCCCGGTCTGGCGGATTTCGGCCAGAGCGATCTTGTCGGCCGGACCGAACCAGCGCCACGTCTCCTGCATATGTCCCCCTGTTGGCCGTTGGAATCAGGTGTCAGCCGGCTCGCCCGTCCGCTCGATAGCAAACAGGGTTTGAACCGCAAGCGTATCTTCTTTAACACTGCCGCTGGGAGGAATGGCGTGGATGATCAAATGATGGCCCAAACTTCCCCGGTCGAGCGGCTGGATATTCACAACTCGGAACTCCCAGTCCTTTGCCGCGCCTGCGAAGCACGGCATCGGGGCGTCTGCGGCGCGCTGTCACCGGATCAGTTGATCACGCTCAGCAAGCACACGTCCCGGCATGCCTATGGCAGCGATGAGGAACTGGTGCCTGCCGGCGAAGGCGTGCGCCGCTATTCCAACATTCTGAGCGGCGTCGTGAAGCTGACGCGGTTGATGGCCGACGGGCGCCAGCAGATCGTCGGCCTGCAATTCGCGCCGGACTTTCTCGGCCGCCCCTTCAAGAGCCAGACGGTGGCCTCGGCCGAAGCGGCGACAGGAGTCACCGTCTGCTCCTTTCCCAAGAGTATCATCGAAGAGATGGTCGCGACGACGCCGGAGCTGGAGCACAGACTGCACGAGCAGTCCTTGAAGGAGCTCGACGAGGCGCGCGAGTGGATTCTCACGCTCGGCCGCAAGTCGGCGGCGGAGAAGGTGGCGAGTTTTCTGTTCCTGATCGCCTCCCATATCGATCCCGAGCAGTTGGCCGCTGACGGTCCGATCCGCTTCGAATTGCCGCTCAAGCGTGCCGACATCGCCGATTTTCTCGGTCTTACCATCGAGACCGTCAGCCGCCAGATCACCAAACTGCGAAAGACCGGCACGATCGTCGTCGAGCACAACAGAACCGTCACCGTGCCCGACCTGCGCCTGCTGCAGGATTGCTGCGAAGTCGACCGCTGAACCGGGCGTCTCGGCCGGCGAGGTCGCCCGCTTCACACCGCCTTGGAATACCGGAATGCCGACGTCTTCAGATGCGCGTCGAACCGGGCCGCGACGATGCGCGTGAACGGCCGGGCGTCGTCCGGGATCACGAAGCGGTCGGCCTCGACGCGGCAAAGCCCGTCGGCATCGCTCGTGGCGATCATGCGGGCTTCCGCGATATAGGGCGCGGCGGCTGCGCCGAATCGGGCTTCCAGATCGGCAAAGCAGACGGCGAAGTCGCACATCAGCCGTTCGATCCAATAGGCGCGAACGCGGTCGTCATCGCTCAGCCGGTAGCCGCGCCCGACGGGGAGACGGTCGGCGTCGACGGCAGCGCGATAGGATGCGGTCGGAACGATGTTCTGTACGTAGCCGTCGCGAAACCGTCCGATCGAAGAGGCGCCGAGCCCGATCATCGTTGCGCAGGCGTCCGTCGTATAGCCCTGAAAATTGCGGTGCAGCGTGCCTGTGCGCGCCGCTTCGGCGAGCGTGTCGTGCGGCAGCGCGAAGTGATCGATGCCGATCGCCGCGTAGCCGGCCGCGACCAGCGCCGCCTCGGCGAGGCGCGCCTGTCGGAAGCGCTCCGTCTGATCCGGCAGGTCCTCGTCCCGGATCATCGTCTGATGCTTCTTCAGCCACGGCATGTGGGCATAACCGAACAGCGCGATGCGGTCCGGCGCGAGATCGACGACCTTCTCCAGCGTTGCGGCAAGCCGCTGTTCCGTCTGCAACGGCAGGCCGTAGAGGGCGTCGATATTCAGGGAGCCGATGCCGATCGAGCGCAGGCTCGCGACGATGTCGCGGGTCAATTCGAAGCTCTGTGGCCGGTTGATGGCGGCCTGCACGGCGGGATCGAAATCCTGAACGCCGATGCTCGCCCGCGTCATGCCCAGCGCCTTGAGGCCGTCGAGCGTGTCGTCGGTAACGTCGGAGGGGTCGATCTCGACGCTGATTTCGGTCGCCGCGTCGATTGTGAAGGCCTCACGAAGAGCGTCGGACAGGCGTTGAAAGTCGCCGGAGCGCATCAGGCTAGGGGAGCCGCCGCCAAAGTGGAGTTGCGCCACCGGTGCCGGAAAGCCGATCGCCCGCGAGACCAGCGCGATCTCGCGCAACAAGGAGGCGACGTAGTCCGCGACCGGGCCATACTGCCTGGTATGTTTGGTGTGGCAGCCGCAGAACCAGCACAGCCGGTCGCAATAGGGAACGTGGATATACAGTGAGACGCGCTCGCGTTGGCCGATCGCGCCCAGCATCTCGGGTAGCAACGCCGGGCCGAGATCGGCCTCGAAATGCGGCGCCGTCGGATAGCTCGTATAGCGGGGAACCGGCTCGCTGTAACGGGCCAGGATCAATGCTGGATCACGCACCACGGCTCACCTCGATCTGTTTCAGCAGCGGGACGATCTGGGCCTTCTCGAAAGCGATATGGCGTCTCATGCCGCCGAAGAAGCCGCGCAGCATGTAGCCGAGGGCCTCGGGATTGCGCGGTTCGAGACCGCTGACGAAGCCGATGAGCGCTTCCGCCAGCTCTTCGGCGAACATCTCGTCCTCCCAGTGCTCGAAATGGAGGCTCTCCAGCGCTTCCTTGATGTCCGCGTCCCGGGCGAAGCGTGATTTTAGGAGCGGGAACAGGACGGATTCCTCGAAATCATGAGCACTCATGATGGTCGGGCAAAGGCTGCGCGCGACATGCAGCGCATCCTGGCGATCGACATGGTCGGGCAGGTGGTCGGCGATGTCTTCCAGGCGGTGGCACAGGTCCGACAATACCCGGAAATGACCGCTGAGCCGGCTGACGAGGCTCTCGCCGCCCTGCGAAAAAACGCCGGCACCGATCGACCGCAAGGGGGCGGCTCCACGCCCTATCGCGCGTCTTCGTTGTGCCCTGGATCGCATTTCTAGACTCCGGCGGCGGTCATCGGCTGGACCATTCATAGACGTCGGCAGGCACTAACCTCCTTGATCCAAGTCAAAGCAAAGGTTTTTGGACGCTGGCAAAGCGCAAGCGGACGTCGCGGCGTCATCAAGGCTGGCACGTCGCGCCGCGAGGGATTTTGGAGAACATTGATCATGAAGAATCAGGTTGAGGCGATTCTGGTCGGCCTGGGAGCGCTGCTGGCGTTGCTCGGCGCAGCCTTCGCCAGGGATGCGCTGTTCGAGGCTCACGCCTGGGTGCTGTTTTTCGTTTTGGCCGTCGCCACCGTCATCTTGCTGCGGCGGATCGAATTTACGGCGCTGCCAGTCACCGGCGTGGGAAAGCGGGGTCCATCGCAGGCCAGCGAGGCGGGCTATGCCGACGACGTCGTGCGCTACGGCGTCATCGCCACGCTCTTCTGGGGGATTGCCGGCTTTCTCGTAGGCGTCATTGTGGCGTCCCAGCTTGCCTGGCCGGAACTCAATTTCGAGCCGTGGCTGAATTTCGGTCGGCTTCGCCCGCTCCATACCTCGGCGGTGGTCTTCGCCTTTGGTGGCAATGCGCTGATCGCGACATCGTTCTATGTTGTCCAACGCACCACACGCGCGCGTTTGTGGGGCGGCGATCTCGCCTGGTTCGTCTTCTGGGGCTATCAGCTGTTCATCGTGCTGGCCGCGACCGGGTACTTGCTCGGCATCACCCAGAGCAAGGAATACGCCGAGCCGGAATGGTATGTGGATCTCTGGCTGACGGTCGTCTGGCTGGCCTATCTCGCGGTGTTCCTCGGCACGCTGATCAAGCGTAAGGAACCGCATATCTACGTCGCCAACTGGTTCTATTTGTCCTTCATCGTGACCGTCGCCATGCTGCACGTGGTCAACGGGCTGTCGATGCCGGTCTCGCTGCTCGGTTCCAAGAGTTATTCGGCCTTCTCGGGCGTGCAGGATGCGCTGACCCAGTGGTGGTACGGGCACAACGCCGTCGGTTTCTTCCTCACCGCCGGCTTCCTGGGGATGATGTACTATTTCATCCCGAAGCAGGCGAACCGTCCGGTCTATTCCTACCGGCTGTCGATCATCCACTTCTGGTCGCTGATTTTCCTCTACATCTGGGCGGGGCCGCATCATCTCCATTACACGGCGTTGCCCGACTGGGCGCAGACGCTGGGCATGGTGTTCTCGGTGATGCTGTGGATGCCGTCCTGGGGCGGCATGATCAACGGTCTGATGACGCTTCAGGGCGCCTGGGACAAACTGCGCACCGATCCGATCCTGCGGATGCTGGTGATCTCGGTCGCCTTCTACGGCATGTCGACCTTCGAAGGCCCGATGATGTCGATCAAGGCGGTCAATTCGCTCAGCCATTACACCGATTGGACCATCGGGCATGTGCATTCCGGCGCGCTTGGCTGGAACGGCCTGATCAGTTTCGGCGCGATCTACTTCCTGGTGCCGAAGCTATGGGGACGCGAACGGCTTTACAGCCTGCGTCTCGTCAACTGGCACTTCTGGCTGGCCACGCTGGGCATCGTGATCTACGCGGCGGTCATGTGGGTTGCCGGCATCATGCAGGGGCTGATGTGGCGCGAATACGGGGCGGACGGCTACCTCGTCTACTCCTTCGCCGAAGTCATCGCGGCCATGTATCCCTACTACGTGCTGCGCATGCTGGGCGGGCTGCTCTACCTCAGCGGCGCGCTGGTCATGGCCTTCAACATCTACAAGACGATCCGCGGCGACGTGCGAGTTGAGGCCCCGATGGGCCGCGCGACAGCCGCCGCGCAGCCGGCCAGCTAAAGGGGATGAGTATGAGCAAGAAAGACGACGACTCCGCGCTGAAGGGTGCTCTCCCGGAGGTCAAGGCCGATCCCATAGCCCGCGGCCTCTTGTCCCGGCACGGCGTGATCGAGCGCAACGCCACGCTTCTGCTCGTCCTGTCGCTGCTGGTGGTCAGCGTCGGCGGGATCGTCGAGATAGCGCCGCTGTTCTATCTCGAGAACACGATCGAGAAGGTGGAGGGCGTGCGGCCCTACTCCCCGCTCGAACTGGCTGGCCGCAACATCTACATCCGCGAGGGCTGCTACACCTGCCACAGCCAGATGATCCGGCCATTCCGCGACGAGGTGGAACGCTATGGCCCTTACAGTCTGGCGGCGGAGTCGATGTACGATCATCCATTCCAGTGGGGCTCGAAACGTACGGGACCGGATCTGGCCCGCGTCGGCGGCCGCTATTCGGACGAATGGCAGGTCCAGCACCTGACCGATCCGCGTTCGGTCGTGCCGGAATCGGTCATGCCGACCTATGCCTTCCTGCGGAAGGAGCTGGTCGTGGAGGATCCGGCCGGGCATCTCGTTGCCAACCGCCGCGTCGGCGTGCCCTACACCGATGCGATGATCGAGAACGCCGCGACCGACCTGCGCGCCCAGGCGGACCCGGAGGCCGACACGTCGGCGCTTCTCGATCGCTACCCCAAGGCCGTCGTCAGCGATTTCGACGGCGATCGGCAAAAGCTCACCGAAATGGATGCGCTCGTCGCCTACCTGCAAATGCTCGGAACGCTGGTCGACTTTTCGGCCTACGAGCCTGAACTCAACGACCGGTAAGGGCCGAAAGATGGATTTCGAATACCAGAGCATGCGCACCTTCGCCGACAGCTGGGGTCTTTTGTACCTCGTACTGATTTTCGTCGCCGTCCTCGCCTGGGTCCTGCGACCCGGCGCACGCAAAGCGGCCGACGAGGCCGCACGCATCCCGTTCAAGGAGGACTGATCGATGGCGGACGAAAGAGAGATCGACCCGGTCACCGGTGTCGAAACGACGGGCCATTCCTGGGACGGTATCAAGGAACTGAACAATCCGATGCCGCGATGGTGGCTGTGGACGTTCTACGCGACGATCGCGTTTTCGCTGGTTTACGTTGTGCTCTATCCGGCTTTGCCGCTGATCAATTCGGCGACGAAGGGTGTGCTGGGATGGTCGAGTCGCGCCGATCTGCGCGCCGACATCGCAAGCGCGCAAGCGCGCAATGTCGATCGCATCGAGGCGATCAAGGCATCGTCCGTGACGGACATCGCCGCCGACGAAAATCTGCGCCAGTTCGCGATCTCCGCGGGCAACGCGGCCTTCAAGGTCAATTGCGTCCAGTGTCACGGCTCCGGCGCGGCCGGCAGCGCCGGCTATCCCAACCTCAACGACGACGCCTGGATCTGGGGTGGCGGCGTGGAGGATATCTACACGACCATCCTTCACGGCGTGCGCTACGGCGACGATGACGAGACCCGGATATCCGAGATGCCTGCGTTCGGCCGCGACGAAATCCTCGACCGCGAGCAGATCGCGGCGGTCGCAGCCTATGTGCGCAAGCTCTCCGGCCAGGAGGCGGACGCTGCGGCCGCCGCGAGCGGCGCGACCGTCTATGCCGACAACTGCGCCGCCTGCCATGGCGAGGCGGGCGAGGGTGGCGAGCTTGGGGCGCCACGCCTCGCCGACGCGCTCTGGCTCTATGGCGGCAGCCAGAGCGAGATCATGGCACAGGTAGGCACACCGCAGCACGGTGTCATGCCGGGCTGGGGCGAACGTCTGGGTGAAGTGACCGCAAAGCAGCTGGCCGTTTATGTCCACAGCCTCGGCGGCGGCGAATAGGGAAGCATACCAACCTGCGGACGTATCAACCCATCGAACTGGATGACGATCCCCGAGATCTAAATTTCGCCGCGTCGCTGCGGGCGATCCAGATCGCGATCGTCATCCAGCTGGCGACGTAGAAAACGCCGATGGCGAGCACCGCTTCTCCCGGGAAGGGGCCGATATCGGCGCGTTCGACGAACTCGGTCAGGGAGCCGACGCCGGTGGGATGCACCAGCAGCTTGCCGATATAGGCGGCCGTCTGGATCAACAGGATCCAGAGGTAGTTTCTGCGAATCCGCCGGCCGATCGCTGTCGCCTGACTGATATGATAGACCGGGTGCAGGTAGTTTTCGGCGAGGACTGTCGTCCAGCCGTTCTCGGTGCGCAGATCGCCGTCCTGCAGCATCGGCGCGTAGAAATTGTTTTCCATCCAGCGCGCCCGTGCCCGCCAGACATTGAAATAGCGATATCGCCGCGCCTCGAGCAGCAGAAAAAACAGAATCAGGATGCCGACCAGGACCAGTGGCAGCGGTGAGGCGTTGGGCGATGAAAACGCGATCGACAGAGCGATGCCGAGCGTGACGACAGCCCAGTTCGTCGTGGTGTCGAGCCGGGTCCGCCAAATCGTCGAGCGATAGATCTCTCCGCGATAAAGATGGGCGAGCGCGCCCATCTCGGAATTGCTGAAATCGCGTGCGGCCGCGGGTTCCCGGACGGAATCCATTGCTTCCTCCCTGCCTCGCCGCACGCCTAAAGTGTCTCACGGGGCGGAGCGGGGGTCAAAGCGGCTGGTTGATCTGGGTCAAGGATCGACGGCGCCATTACGGTGAAAAGACTTGCGATCATGCCGGACAGCCCTCCGGCAATGCAGGAGTCGCAATTGGACCAACCCGCCGAAATAACGCAGATCGACGTCGAGGCCGTCAATGCCGGGGGACGCCAGCAGAGCCAGCCGCTCTATGCGCCGCGCCAGAAGATCTTTCCCAAGCGTGCCGAGGGCAATTTCCGCCGCTTGAAATGGATCGTCATGGCGATCACGCTCGGCATCTACTACGTCACGCCATGGCTGCGGTGGGACCGGGGGCCTTACGCGCCCGACCAGGCGGTCCTGATCGATCTGGCCAATCGCCGATTCTATTTCTTCTTCATCGAGATATGGCCGCAGGAATTCTTCTTCGTCGCCGGATTGCTGGTCATGGCTGGCGTCGGCCTTTTTCTGATCACGTCCGTCGTCGGACGGGCCTGGTGCGGCTACACCTGTCCACAGACGGTCTGGACCGATCTGTTTCTCGTCGTCGAGCGCTTCTTCGAGGGCGACCGCAACGCCCGCATCCGTCTGGACAAGGCGCGGTGGAGCGCGGACAAGATCCGCAAGCGCGTCTTCAAGCACGCGATCTGGCTGGTGATCGCGGTGGCGACCGGCGGCGCCTGGATCTTCTATTTCGCCGACGCGCCGACACTGCTCACCAGCTTCATCCTCGGTGAAGCGCCCTTCGTCGCCTACGCCACCGTCGGCATTCTGACCGCCACCACTTATGTCTTCGGCGGTTTCATGCGCGAACAGGTCTGCATCTATATGTGCCCCTGGCCGCGTATCCAGGCAGCGATGCTGGACGAGGATTCGCTGACCGTCACCTACAATGACTGGCGCGGCGAGCCGCGCACGCACGGTGCCAAGAAGGCGGCGGCGGCCGGCCTTGCGGCTGGGGACTGCGTCGACTGCAATGCCTGCGTCGCGGTTTGCCCCACCGGCATCGACATCCGCGACGGGCAACAACTGGGCTGCATCACCTGCGCGCTCTGCATCGACGCATGCGATACCGCGATGGACCGGCTCGGCCGGGAGCGCGGGCTGATTTCCTACGCGACGCTGCGCGACTACGACGCCAATCTCGCGATCGCCACCGATCCGGCGAGCGGAGCGATCGACCCATCCCGAGTACGGGACGAGAACGGCCGTTTTCGCGACAATCTTCGCCACTTCGACTGGCGGATCATCTTCCGGCTGCGGACGCTGATCTACACCGCTATATGGGCGGCGATCGGAGCCGCCTTGGTCATCGCGCTGATGGCGCGCGACAGGCTCGAGATCAACGTCCAGCACGACCGCAATCCGGTGGCCGTGACGCTCAGCGACGGCTCGATTCGCAACGGCTATACCGTCAAGCTGCTCAATATGATCCCGGAGCCGCGCGTGATCACGCTCGGTATCGAGGGCCTGCCCGGTGCGACGATGGAAATCAACGAGATCGCGCAACCGGCTGGCACCCACTTCGCGGTGCCGGTGGAACCTGATAAACTGCGAACATTGCGCGTCTTCGTTGCGCAGCCGCCCGAGACCATCGCGCCGGGCGCGACCAACTTCCGTTTCGTCGTCAAGGATCAGGCGTCGGAAGCGACGAGCGCCTACAAGGCAATCTTCGAAGTTCTGGAGGAATGACCATGCTGGCTCGCTTGTTTCGACCGCGCGAATTCACCGGCTGGCATATGTGGGCGGTGATGGTCCTGTTCTTCGGGACGATTATTTCGGTCAACCTCGTGCTTGCCTATTTCGCCAATTCCAGCTGGAGTGGGCTTGTCGTCCAGAACTCCTACGTGGAGAGCCAGCGTTTCGGCGCTGTGACCGCGGCGAAGCGTCGCCAGGCGGCGCTCGGCTGGACCGTGCGCACGTCTTACCAGGACGGGGTCTTCACGGTCAGTCTCATCGACGGAACGGGGCGCGCCATCCGCGACGCTTCGGTGGAGGCGACGATCGGGCATCCGGCTTCCGAGCGGGAGGATCGCACCATCCTGCTGCAGGCTGACCCTAGCGGAACCTACGCCGCTCCAACCGAGCTCGGCGCGGGACTTTGGGAGGCCGCCATCGTCGTCACGGGGACAGACGAGCAGCCTTGGGAAAAAGCGGTGCGCTTCGTGGTGGAGTAAAACGGTCATGAGCTGTTGTGGTGGGGCGCTGGCCACGAGCCTCGCGCTCGAAACCTTGGATCCGGCCAGCGCGCTGCGGGCCGAGGAACTGATGCGATCGGGACGCGCGAACCAAGACGGCACGGTCCAATACGTCTTCTCGGTTCCGGATATCTCGTGCGGCCGCTGCATGGCCACGATCGAAACGGCGCTGGCGCCGCTCGACGGCGTCGTCTCGGCGCGCGTCAATTTGACGATGCGCCGGGTGACCGTGGTTCTCGATGCCGCCGACCGTTCGCCACTCGTCGTCAGCGACGCTCTGGAGC
Organism: Aurantimonas sp. C2-5-R2; assembly: GCF_036549495.1. Lineage (NCBI taxonomy): Bacteria > Pseudomonadati > Pseudomonadota > Alphaproteobacteria > Hyphomicrobiales > Aurantimonadaceae > Aurantimonas > Aurantimonas sp. C2-5-R2. The sequence continues at coordinate 47,142 of NZ_JAZHLJ010000023.1, read as the reverse complement.
GCCTTGGTTATGGCGCGACGCCGGTCGACATCGGCGATCTGGACGACCTGTCCCGCCAGCGGGAATCGGCCGGTCTGCTCAAGGCGTTGGCCGTCGCCGGCTTCGCGGCCGGCAACATCATGCTGCTGTCGGTGTCGGTCTGGTCCGGCGCCGACGCCGCGACGCGCGACATGTTCCATCTGGTCTCGGCGCTGATCGCCCTGCCGGCGGTCGCCTATTCCGGCCAAGTCTTCTTCCGTTCCGCCTTCGGTGCGCTCAGGGCCGGGCGCCTCAACATGGACGTTCCGATCTCGCTCGCCGTCGTGCTGGCGCTCGCCATGAGCGTCTTCGAGAGCCTCACCGGTGGCGCGGAGGCCTATTTCGACGCGGCGGTGACGCTGCTCTTCTTCCTCCTGATCGGGCGCTATCTCGACCAGCGCATGCGCGAGCGCGCGCGAACCGCCGTCACTGGTCTCAGCCGTCTGGCGGTGAAAGGGGCGAGCCGGGTCGAAGACGGCGAGCTCTCCTACGTACCGCTCGACGAGGTCCGGCCTGGCATGATCCTGCGTGTCGCCGCCGGCGAGCGGGTTCCCGTCGACGGCGTGGTGGTGCGGGGGACGAGCGATCTCGACCGCTCCCTCGTCACCGGCGAGAGCGCGCCGTTTGCCGCGTCCAGCGGCGACATGGTCGAGGCGGGTACGCTGAACCTCTCCGGTTCGATTGACATCGAGGCGCTGGCGACGGCGGAAAACTCATTCCTCGCCGAAATCATCCGGATGATGGACGCCGCGGAGAAGGGGCGCGGTCGCTATGTGCGCGTCGCCGATCGGATGGCGCGGATCTATGCGCCGGCGGTCCACATCCTGGCCGCAGCCACCTTCGTCGGCTGGCTGGTGGCGACGGGTGGCGACTGGTACGCGGCCACTTACGCCGCCATCGCCGTCCTGATCATCACCTGTCCCTGCGCGCTCGGACTGGCGGTTCCCGTTGTTCACGTCATCGGTGCGGCGCGGCTGTTCGAGAACGGCATCCTGATGAAGGATGGCTCGGCGCTGGAGCGCCTCGCCGAGGCCGATCACGTCGTCTTCGACAAGACCGGCACGCTGACGACGGGAGTCCCCCGCGTCACGTCTTCGGATGTCGAGGGCGACGGGGCGGCGGCTGCGCGGGCGCTCGCCGCCCATTCGACGCACCCGGCCTCAAGGGCGATCCTGGCTTTTCTCCCCGCCGCATCCGCCGGAGCGCTCTCGGCGGTTCACGAGGTGCCGGGCTGCGGTGTGGAGGGCGAAGTCGACGGTCGGCGCGCCCGTCTCGGGCGCTCCGATTGGGTCGGTGCCATCGCATCCGGCGACGGATGGTCCGGGGCGCGGGCCGGCGGCGTCGGCTTTGCGCTGGAGCGCGGTCGTCTGTTCGGTTTCGAGCTGGCGGAGACGTTGCGCGGTGACGCTGCGGCGGCGATCGACGACCTGAAGCAGGACGGACTGGCTGTCGAGGTCCTGTCGGGCGACGCGGCTGAGCCCGTCGCTCGGATCGCCGGCGATCTCGGCGTCGTCGCAATGGCGTCGGGCCAGACGCCCGGCATGAAAATCGCGCGTTTGCGTGGCTTGCAGGCGCGCGGGGCCAAGGTTCTGATGGTCGGCGACGGCCTCAATGACGCGCCGAGCCTCGCGGCCGGCGACGTGTCGATGGCGCCGGCGTCTGCCTGCGACGCCGGGCGACTGGCCGCCGACTTCGTCTTCACGCGGGACAGCCTGTTCGCGGTGCCTTTCGCCCACCGGGTCGCCGTCAAGGCCCGGCGGCTGGTACAACAGAACTTCGCGCTGGCGATTCTTTACAATTGCATTGCCGTTCCGCTGGCGATGGCGGGCTATATCACGCCGCTGGGCGCCGCCATTGCCATGTCCTCGTCCTCCATCGTCGTCGTCGCCAACTCTCTGCGCCTGGCCCGCGGCGGCAAGATGGGGCGGTGGACCCAGGGGGCGTTCGCGCCGCGCACACCGCGGCTTCCACCCCCGCGGCTCGTCGGGGAGGGCGTGGCATGAACGTCCTGATCTACCTCTTGCCGGTCGCGCTCGGGCTCGGGATGCTCGGCCTCGCCGCGTTTCTGTGGAGCCTGAAGAGCGGGCAATACGAGGATCTCGACGGCGCCGCCGAACGAATTCTTCTGGAGGATGACGAGGCCGACTGGGGCATGATCCAGGCGCGCGTCGGGTCCTCCCGGCCGGCAACAGCCATTTCCGCCCACTTGTTTCCAGGGAGATTAAGGCCATAATTATAGCCATAATAACGAGGTGCTCCCATGGACGTCACGGTCGCTGAGATGAAGGCCAACCTGTCAAACGTTCTGCGCAAGGCCGCCGCCGGCGCGGAAGTCCAGGTGACCCGGCACGGCAAGCCGTATGTCCGTCTCGGACCTGCCCGGCCGGAACGGCCGACATTGCCACGGGTCGGTGCTTTTGACGGCCAGTTTCAAGTTCCGGATAACTGGGACGATATCGCGACCGGATTCGAGCCGTACATGGAATGACGGTTGACGCATACCTGCTCGATTCGCACGTGCTCCTATGGGCGCTCTACGAAAGCGCCAAGCTGCCCGAGCGCTATCGGACGGTTCTTGCCGGGAGCGCCCAGACATTCGTCAGCGCGGCGACGGTCTGGGAAGTGGAGATCAAGAAGAAGAACGGCGCGCTTCCCGTGCCGGACAAGATCTGGGAACAGTGCGCTCGAACGGGCCACCAATTCCTGCCGATCGAGACGGCGCACGCGCGCGCGGCCGCCATGCTTCCGCTCCACCATCGCGATCCCTTCGACCGTATGCTGATCGCCCAGGCCAAGCTTGAAAGGCTGACGATCCTGACGGTCGACCGCGACTTCGCCAAATACGACGTGTCGATCGCCTGACATGGGCCCCGGCGCGCCGGATCAGCCGACAGCGGAATCCGCGCCGGGAGTCGCCTGACCGCGCCGCCGGTTCGCCGCCCAGACGATCAGCGGAATGCACCAGATCGCGATGGTGAAGAGGCCGAGGCCGGCGGCGATCGGCCGTTCGAAGAAGGCGAGGAAACTGCCGTCCGCCTTGATCATCGAGGTGATGAAGTTCTGCTCCAGCATTGGGCCGAGAACCAGCCCGAGGATCGCCGGGGCGATCGGAATGTCGTTTTCCTCCATGAGAAAGCCGATGACGCCGAAGATCAGCATCAGAATGACGCCGAAGATCGAGTTGTTGATGGCGAACGAGCCGACGATGCAGAACATCAGAATGATCGGCATCAGGACCCGGGTCGGGATCGACAGGATCGTGCCAGCGGCCTTGATCGCCACCCAGCCGAGCGGCAGCATGATGAGATTGGCCAGGAAAAACACGATGAACACCGCATAGATCATCTGCGGGTTGGTGATGAAGACCGTCGGTCCCGGATTGATCCCCTTCACGTAGAGGACTCCGATGACGATCGCGGTGATCGAATCGCCGGGAATGCCGAAGACCAGCGCCGGTATCCAGGCGCCGCTGACCGCGCCGTTGTTGGAGGCGCCAGCTTCGACGAGCCCCTCCACATGGCCGGTACCGAACTTGTCCTTCTGCTTCGAAAACCGCTTGCTGATCGCATAGGAGATCCAGGCAGCGATGTCGGCGCCGGCCCCCGGCAGCGCCCCGATGGCGGTACCGACGACGCTGCCGCGCACGACCTGCGCCGGATAGCGGCGAAGGTTGATCCACTGGCCGCGAAAGATGCCGGGCTGCCCAGTCCGTTCGATCCGCGGGCGTTCCTGGCGGGTGACGACCGAGCGCAGCACCTCCGACACCGCGAACAGGCCGATCATCGCCGGAATGAACTGGACCCCTGCTAAAAGATCGACGATGCCGAAGGTGTAGCGTGGTTCGCCGGCCGGATTGTCGATGCCGACCGTCGCGGCGAACAGGCCGATCAGCAGCGAGATCAGGCCGCGCGGAACGGAACCCGGCGAAACGAAGATCGCGCAGGACAGGCCGAGCACGACCAGCCAGAAATACTCGAAGGACGAGAATTTCAGAGCGATCTCCGCCAATGCCGGCGAGGCGGTGACGAGAACGATCGTGCCGAAAATGCCGCCGATCGACGAAAACACCAGCGCCGCGCCCAAGGCTTCTTCCGACCGGCCTTGCCGGGTCATCCGGTAGGCGTCTTCGACATAGGCCGCGCTGGCCGGCGTACCTGGCATCCGCAACAGCGCGCCCGGTATGTCGCCGGCGAAGATTGCCATCGCCGTCGCGGTGACGATCGCGGCGATGGCCGGGACCGGGTCCATGAAGAAGGTGACCGGCACGAGCAGCGCCGTCGCCATCGTCGCGGTCAGTCCCGGAATGGCCCCGACGAACATGCCGAAGCAGGCCGAGCCGAGGATGACCAGAAGCACATAGGGCTGGAAGACGAGGGCGAAGGCCTCGGCGACGACGGACATGGACCCTACCAGAGAAAGCCGAGAAAGGCGTTGCGCGGAAGCGGCACCAGCAACAGCCGCCCGAAGGCCTGCTGAATAATGACGGCCGCAACGATCGAGACGAGGATCGCCGTCAGCGGCTTGACCCTGAGCGTCAGCATCAGCGCGGCCATCATCATGAACGCCATCGGCACGAAGCCGATGAGGTCGGAGAAGAGGATGTAGATGACGATCAGCGCGAGCGAGACGGCGAGGCCGATGACGGACGCAGGCGAGCGCGCCCAGTCGGCGATGACGATGGCGGGCCGCCGCGCACCGGCCATCACGCTGCGCCCGGTCATGTATACACCAAGCCCGAAAGTCAGAAGAGCGATCGTCTTGGGCATCGTCGCGGCGCCATAGGCCTGGCCGGGAATTGCCGAAAATTGCGTCGCTGAGAGGAAAATAGCGATTGCGCCGGCCAGAAGCAGGACGCCGAGGGTGAGATCATTGAGCTTCATCGACGCGCTCTTTTGGACCGGGAATGGTCGCGTGGCGGATCGCGTCCCGCGCGCCGGCGACAGGGAAAAGCGTCCGGCCGCGCGGCCGGACGCATCTTGGCTGTCTCAGTTCTTCGCCAAGCCGGCCTCTTTCATCACCTCACCGAGGCTGGCGTCGTCGTCGGCGACGATCTTCGTCGCCTCCTCGCCCCCCGCCCAGCGCACGCCGAACCCGCGGTCCTTCATGAAGCTCTGGTATTGGTCGCTGTTATAGGCTTTTTCGATGGCGCCGGTCAGCTTGGTTTTGACGTCGTCCGGCAGGCCCTTCGGCGCGGCAACGGAACGCCAGACCGCCAGTGTCCAGTCGGAATCGACGCCTTCCTTGAGCGTCGGCACGTCGGGGAACATGGCCTGGCGTTCGGCGGACATGGATGCCAGCGGCCGCACCCGGCCCGCCTCGATCATCGCCCGGCCCTCGGCAAGCGACGACGGTACGATGTCGACACCGCCAGCCACCATGTCGGTAATTCCTGGCGACGCGCCCTGACTCGGAACCCAGGTCACCTGATCCGGTGGCAGATCCTCCGACAACAGCCAGCCGGCAAGGCCGAGATGCCAGATGCCGCCCTGACCGGTGCCGGACGCCTTGAAGGTGCCCTTCGGTTGCGACTTGATGGCGTCGCGGAGCTGCTCGAGCGACTCGTATTCGGAATCAGCCGAGACCATGATGCCGCCCGGATCGGCATTGACCAGGGCGAGGATGTCGAAATCCGCGTAGGTAAGGTCGGTGAGGCCCTGCCAATGCATCATGTCGATCTCGATCGTCATGATGCCCAGCGTGTAGCCGTCCGGCTCGGCATTGGCGATGGCGCTGTGGCCGACCACGCCGGAGCCGCCGGTGCGGTTCACCACATTCACCGGCACGCCCAGTTCTTCCTGTAGCAGCGAGGCGAGGATGCGGCCGACCGCGTCGGTGCCGCCGCCCGCGCCCCACGGCACGATCATCTGGATGGGCCGTTCGGGATAGGCCGATTGCGCCGAAGCGACGCCGGTGCCGAGAACGCTGGACGCCATAAGCGCTGCGGCAATTGTGATAATGGAACGTCTGCGCATGTTTCCTCCCAGATGGCTTGCTCGCAAAAGCGCGACGCGAAGACCCTCGACCACGGGACCGCGCCTCGGTGCCGCGCAGCGATCATGCGATCTCGTCTCCCAGGCTGACTATCAGGCGCGCTACGTGGCGTGTCAATGTATACTTTGTCAGGCACGTGCCCACGACGCCGGAGCACGCGTGTCTTACGAACCGCGACTGGAAAACGAAAAATCGACAACCCGGAGCGCGGTATTCTAGGCTGGCGGCAGGGGTGCATGTTGAATTCAGTGAATGTCGTTGGTGTGGCCGTTTGCACGATCGCCGAAAGCGCGGCAGAGACGGCTTGCGTCATGATGATACCGGCGCGACCGCGTCGGGTATCGACGCGCGGGCAGCGAAATCGAACGGAGACGATCAGTTGGGTAAACACATCACCGGCCTGGAGGAGATCGAAGATCATTTCGATGTCGTCGTGCTCGACCAATGGGGGGTGCTGCACGACGGCGACGCGCTTTATCCTGGCGTTCTGGAGGCGCTTGCCCGGCTGACCAACGCCGGCAAGACGATCGCGCTTCTGTCCAATTCGGGCAAGCGGGCGGCGCCGAACCGCGAACGCCTTGCCGGCTTCGGCATTCCGGTCGAGGCGATGGAATGCATCATGACGTCCGGTGAAGCGCTTTGGCACGATCTGGCGAACGGTGTGGTGAAGGGCTTCGATCACCTGTTCCCCGTCGCCGCGACCCCGGAGGATGCCATTGCCTGGGCGGACGGTCTCGACGGGATTTCGCTCGTCGACACACTAGCGACGGCGGACGCGATCCTGATCATGGGCTTGCCGGACGACGCCGAGTTGTCGTCCTATCAGGGGCTTGTCGACGAGGCGCTGGCCCGCCGCGTGCCTGTCCTTTGCGCCAACCCCGATCGCGCCTCGCCACGACCGGGGGGCAGACTGGTGGTGGCGCCGGGCGCGCTGGCGGCGCGTTACGAAGCGGCCGGCGGGCGCGTTATCTGGTACGGCAAGCCGCATGCACGGGTCTTCGAGGCGACGGCTCAGGCATTGGGTAATCCGAAGCAAGATCGCATTCTCATGGTCGGAGATTCGCTGCAACATGACGTGGCGGGCGCCAGTGTCGCCGGCTGGCGAACGCTTTTCGTCCGCGATGGTCTCCATGCGCAATCCCTTGCCGATAAGCGCGGCGGCGACCTGGATGCGCAAATCGAAAAGCTCGCGAGCAACGACGGCGCGCCGCTGCCCGATTATACGATCCGGATACTGCAATGGGGTGTCGAGGATGCACGATCCTGATTTTTTGGCGCTGTCGGCGAGTCTCGGTCGTGCCCCGCTTTATCTGGGCCTCGACATCGGCACCTCGGGCGTGCGCAGCGCCGTCGTCGATTCCGATGGAAGCCTGGTCTCGATCGCTCGCGAACCGATGCATCCGTCGAAGGGTGACGACGTGTCCGCCGAAACATGGTGGGAAACGGTCTCCGCCTGCCTCGATACCCAGGCGAGGGCGCTTGCGGACCAAGGCGGTTCGATGGCGTCGGTCCGCGCCGCCGCGATCGACGGTACCTCAGGCACGATGGTCCTGGTCGACGGCGACGCCCGGCCGGTGACGCCGGCGCTGATGTATGATTCATCCGGCTTCGACGACGAGGCGATGCGTATCGCGGCCTGTGCGCCGCAGGATTCGATCGTGCGCGGAAGCGGCTCGGCTCTTGCCCGCATGCTGCGGTTGCAGAATCATGACCCTGATCGGCGGGCGCGCCATCTTTGCCATCAGGCCGATTTCATCCTGGCGCGGCTGACGGGGCGGCCCGGACTGTCCGACGAGAACAATGTCCTGAAATTGGGCTACGACCTCGAAAACGAAGCCTGGCCGGACTGGTTCGCGGCCTGCGGCTCGCGGATGGACCTGCTCCCGGACGTCTTGCGCGTCGGGGCAGTGGCCGGGACCGTCACGGAGGCAATGGCCGATCGGTTCGGCTTCGCGCGCGACCTGACATGGCTCGCCGGCACCACCGACAGCGTTGCCGCCTTTCTCGCGTCGGGCGCGACAAAGATCGGCGAAGCGGTGACGTCGCTCGGCACCACGCTGGCGATCAAGCTCTTGTCGGACGTGCGCGTGGACGACGCGGCGCGCGGTATCTACAGCCACCGACTCGGAGACCGGTGGCTGGCCGGCGGTGCCTCGAACACCGGCGGCGGCGCGCTGCTGCATCACTTTTCCGCCGAGACGATCGCGGCCCTGTCCGAGCGGATCGATCCGGATCGGCCGACTGGGCTCGACTATTATCCCCTCGCCAGGGCCGGCGAACGGTTTCCCGTAAACGATCCCTCGCTCGCCCCGCGGCTTGAGCCGCGTCCAGACGACGATGCGGTGTTTCTGCAAGGCATGCTGGAGGCGATCGCCCGGATCGAAGGCGAGGGCTACGCCGCCCTTGCCGCCCTCGGGGCGCCGGCGCCGGTCCGCGTTCTGACCGCCGGCGGCGGCGCGCAAAACGAGGCCTGGACGGCGATCCGCCGCCGGACCCTCGGCTGTCCCGTCGAGAAGGCGCCCGAAGCCGAAGCCTCGGTCGGCATGGCGCTGCTGGCGCGGCGCGGCGTGGAATAGGGTCGAAGCCTGACCGGTGGTGGCATTCGCGCCCGCCTTGGCGAGGGGGGCTCAGGCGTTCCGTGCTGTGCGGAGATCACCCGCGCTCATAACGCACAACCGTCTGCTCGATGGCGCCAAAGATCGACCGGTGCTTATCGTCGAGCATCTCGATGCGCACGGTGTCCCCAAAGCGCATGAACGGCGTTTTCGGCCCACCGCCCGCGATCGTCTCGACGGCGCGCGATTCCGCCAGGCACGCATAGCCGACGCCGCCATCCGCAATCGATTTGCCGCGTTCGCCGTCGCGCTTGTTGGATACCGTTCCCGAGCCGATGATCGTACCGGCCGAGAGCGGTCGCGTCTTCGCAGCATGGGCGATCAAGGTCGGGAAATCGAAACTCATGTCGATACCGGCATTGGCCCGGCCAAACGGTTTGCCATTGTAGTCCACCGCAAGCGGCAGATGCAGCTTGCCTCCATCCCACGCTTCGCCGAGTTCGTCGGGCGTCACCGCCACTGGCGAGAAGGCCGAGGGCGGCTTCGATTGGAAGACGCCGAAACCGTCGTCGCCTTCCGCCGGGATCAGGCCGCGCAACGAGACGTCGTTGACCAGCATGACGAGGCGGATCGCGGCGCGCGCCTCGGCGACGCTCGCACCCATCGCCACGTCGCCGAGGATCACCGCGATCCCACCCCCCATGTCGAGGCCAAAGGCCTCGTCGGCGAGTGGGATTGGATCGCGCGGACCGAGGAAGGCATCCGAGCCGCCTTGCTGGATCGGCGGGTCGCTCCGGGTGGCCTCCGGCATCTCGGCGCCGCCGGCCTTGCGTATCAATTCGATGTGGCTGCCGTAGGCCGAACCGGTCGCCCATTGAAACGCGCGGGGCAGCGGGCTCATGGCGTCGTGCTCGTGAAACCGTTCGACCGGCACCGAACCGCGCTCGAGGCTGTCGGCGAGCGCTTGCAGATGCGGGGCGACCCGCGCCCAGTCGTCGAGCGCCCGCTGCAGGCTGGGCGCGAGGAACGAGGCGTCGGTCATTTGGGTCAGGTCGCGGGACACGACGACGAGCCGCCCGTCGCGGCGGCCATCCTTGAGCGTTGCGAGTTTCATCAGTCCCACTTTCCTCGGATGCGCCGTAGAGGCGCTGTTTCGGTCCTGCTCCATGATTCTTGTCGTTGCACTGCCGGGTATTCGTGGCAGAGCGGGTCAGATGCCGGGAAGCGGGATTTAAGCATGAAGGCCATTGTCCACCCAGCTTGACAGGCTTCGCTGCGACGGTCGAGGCCTTCTTGAAGCCGGGCGCCAACCCTATCGCGACGGCGTCTGGCGCACGGCGAAAGCCGGGTCTTGCCTTCCTTCGCAAGAGTTCCAATTTTCCGGCAGAAGGACATCCACTCCGCCGCGCGCGGCGGCGCAGCGAAAGGCTATTTCCATGACCATCAGACTTGCCACCATAACCGGACTCATCGTCGCGACCATGAGTGTTTCGGCCTGCACCACGACGCAGAAGACGGTCGGCGGCGCCGTCGTCGGCGGTGTCGGCGGGGCGGTCCTGGGTGACGCGATCGCCGGAACCGGCGGAGCCGTGGTAGGCGGCGTCGCGGGTGCCGTCGCCGGCGGCGCGGTCGGGCGCAATCTGCACTGAGGCAGAGCCGGCGGTTGGACGAACCTCCGGCCGGCGCTTGACCGGTCAAGAATAGTATGAGGGCCACGCTCCCGTCGGAGCGCGGCCCTCATCGCGTGTATCGGCCGTTTTTTGCGGTATTAGCCGGCCCGCAGCGGCGAGATCGCGATCTCGACGCGGCGGTTCTTGGCTCGGCCCTGCTCGGAGTCGTTGGTGGCGACCGGCTGGCTTTCGCCGAAGCCCTGGGTGTTCAGGCGGCGCGGGTTGACACCCTGGCTCGCCAGGAACTGGCTGACCGAGGTGGCGCGCTGCTGCGACAGCTGCAGATTGTAGGCGTCAGAGCCCTGGCTGTCGGTGTGGCCGTAGACGTCGACGATCGACTTGTCGAACTCCTGCAGGACCAGCGCGACGGAGCTGAGCGTCGGATAGAAGGCCGGCAGGATCGACGCCTGGTCGCTCGGGAAGGTGATGTTCGACGGCATGTTGAGGATGATGCGATCGCCGGCCCGGGTGACGGAGACGCCGGTACCCTGGAGCTGCCGGCGCAGCTTGTCTTCCTGCGAATCCATGTAGGCACCGATACCGCCGCCCGCCAGCACGCCGACGCCGGCGCCGATCAGCGCAGCGCGGCCCGAATCGGCGCCCGTCGCCTCGCCGACGAGATAGCCGCCGAGCGCGCCGACACCGGCGCCGATGCCGGCCCCGCCGACGGTGTTGGAGAGCTTGGCTTCACCCGTATACGGGTCGGTCGTGCAACCGGCGACGGCGGTGGTCAGCGCAAGGGCGAGGGCGAGCTTTTTCATGAGCGACATCCAGTGTTTTCTTTGGGGCCTTCACGGCCCGCTTCGTGTCCATTCGCAGTCGGCGTTAGTTGCTGCAAGTGACTAAAATACGACTGATCAGATAGCCGCCGCAATTCCATTTCAGCGTTACCCACAGGCAACGGACAAAAGGTCCGGGTCCCTGTGGTATTCACAAAAAGAAAGGCCGGCCTCGCAAAGCGACACCGGCCGTCCTCTGATTTGGGCTGGCTCAGGCGGCCCGCTGCTTTTCCAGAAGGCCGCGATTGATCAGCAGTTCGGCGATCTGAACGGTGTTCAACGCCGCGCCCTTGCGCAGGTTGTCGGAAACGATCCAGATGTTCAGCCCGTTCTCCAGCGTCTGATCCTCGCGGATGCGGGAAATGTAGGTGGCGTCCTCGCCGGCCGATTCATACGGCGTGATGTAGCCGCCGTCCTCGTGCTTGTCGACGACGAGGCAACCCGGCGCCTCGCGCAGGATCGCGCGCGCCTCGTCGGCGGTGATCGGGTTCTCGAACTCGATGTTGACCGCCTCGGAATGGCCGATGAAGACCGGCACGCGCACGGCCGTGCAGGTGACCTTGATCTTCGGGTCGAGCATCTTCTTGGTCTCGACCATCACCTTCCACTCTTCCTTGGTGGAACCATCCTCCATGAACACGTCGATATGCGGAATGACGTTGAAGGCGATGCGCTTGGTGAACGTCTTGCGCTCGATTTCGTCGGCGACGAATACCGCCCGGCTCTGGGTGAACAGCTCGTCCATGCCGTCCTTGCCGGCGCCCGATACCGATTGGTAGGTGGACACGACGATGCGCTTGATCCTGGCGTGATCGTGTAGCGGCTTCAGCGCCACGACCAGTTGCGCGGTCGAGCAGTTGGGGTTGGCGATGATGTTCTTCTTGGTGAAACCCGTGATGGCATCGGCGTTCACTTCCGGAACGATGAGCGGCACGTCGGGATCGTAGCGGAAGGCCGAGGAATTATCGATGACGACGCAGCCCTTAGCCGCGATCTTCGGTGACCATTCCTTGGACACGTTGCCGCCGGCCGACATCAGGCAGATGTCGGTTCCAGTAAAGTCGTACTGGTCGAGCGGCTTCGTCTTCAGCGTCTTGTCGCCGAAGGAGACCTCGGTTCCGAGGCTACGGCGCGAAGCCAGCGCCACGACCTCGTCCGCGGGAAAACCGCGTTCGGCGAGGATGCTCAGCATTTCGCGTCCGACATTGCCGGTGGCGCCGACGATGGCAACCTTGTAACCCATGGGATACAATCCTTCGCTCTCCCCGTCTGATCATTGCACGCTCGTCTACCGCCCCGGGGGAGACAAGCGGGGCAGACGGCGTCAGATAATCGACGTTTTGATCGTGGAGCGCGCGAACATGGTCTGCGATATGCGCGGAGACACCGCACTTGTCAATCGGACCGCCAGAACGAAAAAAGGCCAGCCCCCTTTCGGAAGGCCGGCCGTTCATTTCGGGGACGCAACGGGCAGACTCGCCCGACGGCCCGCGATCCGCGTGACGGTGAACGAAAGCTAGACCCGACGCGGGTCGCGCTTGGGCTCGCTGTCGCGGTTCAGAAACTTCTTGGCGACCCAGCCGGCAAAGACGGCTTTCAGGATACCTCTAATCATCGTGCTCTCCTTCGACTGATTGAGGATACAATGACTGATGCAGCCAAGTGGTTGCATGGCCGGCTTAGGCGGCGAGCTTCTTTCGGAAACTGTCGCGCACCGCGTCTCCCATTTCCGCCGTGCCGACCTTCCGGCAACCGTCGGACATGATGTCGCCGGTGCGGATGCCGCTGCCGAGCACCTCGGCAACCGCGGCCTCCAGCGCGTCGGCCTCTGCAATCATCGCGAAGGAATAGCGCAGGCACATCGCGAGAGAGGCGATCATCGCCAGCGGGTTGGCGATGCCCTGGCCGGCGATATCGGGTGCCGAGCCGTGGACCGGCTCGTAGAGCGCGCGCCGCTTGCCGGTCTTGGCGTCGACGGCGCCGAGCGAGGCCGAGGGCAACATGCCGAGCGAACCGGTCAGCATCGCCGCGATGTCCGACAGCATGTCCCCGAAGAGATTGTCGGTGACGATGACGTCGAACTGCTTGGGCGCGCGCACCAGCTGCATACCGCCGGAGTCGGCCAGCATGTGTTCCAGCTCCAGGTCGGCATATTCGTCCCGGTGGATGCGCGTGACCACCTCGTTCCAGTAGAGCCCCGACTTCATCACATTGCGCTTTTCCATCGACGTCACCTTGCCGCGGCGGGTCCGGGCGAGGTCGAAGGCGGCGCGGGCGATGCGCTCGATTTCATAGGTTTCGTAAACCTGGGTGTCGATGGCGCGTTTCTGGCCATTGCCGAGATCGATGATTTCCTTCGGCTCGCCGAAATAGACGCCGCCGGTCAACTCGCGCACGATCAAAATGTCGAGCCCCTCGATCACCTCGCGCTTCAGCGAGGAGGAGCCGGCCAGCGCCGGATAGCAGATCGCCGGGCGCAGATTGGCGAACAGTTCCATGTCCTTGCGCAGGCGCAACAGCCCCGCCTCCGGCCGCAGATCGTAGGCGACGCCGTCCCATTTCGACCCGCCGACCGCGCCGAACAGGATCGCGTCGGCTTGCATCGCCAGATCCATGGTCGCATCCGACACCGGCTTGCCGCAATCGTCATAGGCCGAGCCGCCGACGAGTGCGGTTTCGGTCTCGAAACCCGCGTTGGTCGCTTCGTTCATCACGGCGACGAGCTTTACGACTTCCGCCATCGTTTCGAGGCCGATGCCGTCGCCGGGAAGCAGCAGGAGCTTGGTGGTCATGATGCGGTGTCCTCCGTCGTATAAATACAGTCGGCGAGGGATTTACACGAAAGTCGTGCCAGGGACAGCCGGCCGATGACCGGGACGGAACCTTCCCTGGAGTGTGGGCAAATGCCGGGAATTGGCGTCACGTCGATTTGAGATGTTTTGATTGTTCTATCCTCGGCCAACCCCGCATGTCTCGATCCCAGCGATTTGGACCGAACACAGGCGGGACAGCATTATGATTCGTATCGGCAAGGGAATGGCGGCCGGCCTCGTGGCAACGGTTCTGCTCTCGATCCTGATGGTGATGAAGGGCACGATGGGGCTGATGTCGCAACTCGACGTCATCCGGATGATCGCCGGTATGACGGGCATGTCGGCCGCTATCGCCTGGGGCGTTCACTTCCTGTTGGGCACGGTGATCTGGGGCGGTCTGTTCGCCTGGATCAATCTCGCCATTCCGGGCGACACCCAATGGCTGCGCGGCATCGTCTTCGGCATCGGCGCCTGGCTGGCCATGATGGTGCTGGTCATGCCCGCGGCGGGACAGGGGCTGTTCGGCCTGCAGCTCGGAATCATGGCTCCCGTCATGACGCTCATTCTGCATGTCATTTATGGCGCGGTCTTGGGTGCCACCTATGGGGGGATGGTCGGGCCGCGGGTATTGACTGACGGATAGTGGATGTCGCGTTCGCCGCAACCGTCGCGGTTGGGAGGCGAGAGAGCCGGCCGTGGTCGGCTCCCTCGCGCGTCCGGTCCGCTCAAAGCTCCCCGGAAGCCATCCGCCCGGCGATGTGGTCGGCCTGACGCAAGGCCAGCGCGACGATCGTCAGGGTCGGGTTCTCGGCCGCGCCCGTGGTGAATTGCGAGCCGTCGGATACGAACAGGTTGGGGATGTCGTGGGTCTGGCCGAAGCGATTGACGACGCCGTCCTCAGGCTTCTCGCTCATCCGGTTGGTCCCCAGATTGTGGGTCGAGGGGTAGGGCGGGGTGTGGATGGTGCGCACGGCTCCCACCGCATCGTAGATCGCCGAGCCCTGCTGGTAGGCGTGGTTGCGCATCGCGGTGTCGTTGGGATGATCGTCGAAATTGACGTTGGCGACCGGCATGCCGAAAGCGTCCTTGTCGCTGTCCGACAGGGTGATCCGGTTATCCTCGCGCGGCATGTCCTCGCCGACGATCCACAGGCCCGCCATGTTGCGGTATTCGTCCATGGCGCTGGAGAAATCGCGCCCCCATTTGCCGGGGTCGAGAAAGGCCGCCATGAAGGGCAGGCCGAGCGACAGCGTTTCGAACTCATAGCCGCCGGCAAAGCCGCGCGAGGTGTCGTGCCTGGCCTCGTCCTGGACGATGCCGGCCATCGTCGTTCCCCGGTACATGTGCACGGGCTTGTCGAAGGTGGCGTAGACCGACCCGGTCGTGTGGCGCATGTAGTTGCGTCCGACCTGGCCGGAGGAGTTCGCCAGTCCATCAGGGAACATCGATGACTGCGAGTTGAGAAGCAGCCGTGGGCTTTCGATCGAATTGCCGGCGACGGCGACGATCCGGGCCTTCTGCACGTGCTCCTTGCCGTCCTTGTCGGCATAGACGACGCCGGTGACCTTGCCGGAGGCGTCGTGCTCGATCCTGAGGACCTGGCTGTCCGGACGGACTTCGAGCCGGCCGGTCTCCTCGCCCTTGGGTATCTCGGAGACGAGGGTCGACCATTTGGCGCCGGATTTGCAGCCCTGGAAGCAGAAACCGATCTGCAGGCATGAGGCACGATCGTCGCGCGGCTCGGAGTTGATGGCCATGCGGCCGGTGTGGACTTCCTTGTAGCCGATCTTCTTGGCGCCGGCTTCCAGCACCTTGAAGTTGTTGTTGCCGGGCAGGCCGGGGATGCCGTTGGTCCGGGTGACGCCCATCCGGTCCTCGGCCATGGCGTACCAGGGCTCCATCTCCTTCAGGTCGATCGGCCAGTCGAGAAGGTTGGCGCCCTCGATCGCGCCGTAGTTGGTCAGCGTCTTGAACTCGTGCTCCTGAATGCGCAGCGAGGCTCCGGCCCAGTGGGTGGTGGAACCGCCGACCGCCTTGACGATCCAGGCCGGAAGGTTCGGAAAATCCTTGGCGACCTGCCAGTCGCCGGACGTCGTGCGCTTGTCCTTCCACGCGAGCTGGCCGAAGGAATCCCACTCGTCGTTGATGAAGTCCTCGGTCTCGTAGCGAGAGCCGGCTTCGAGGATGACGGTATCGATCCCCTTGAGCGCCAGCTGGGTACCGAGGGTGCCGCCGCCGGCTCCCGAGCCGACGATAACGGCCACGCTGTCGTCATTGAGATCATAAGGTGCGGGCATGGTGCGTTTCCTCCCGGAGTTCTCGATGCCATCGCCTCCTCGCGGCGCATCGAACTCCCATTGTCGAATGCTGGATCTGTTTCCCGGCGCCGCTCTCAGAGCCAGTCGATGTCGTCGAAGCCGCGCTCGATGTAGCCGCCCTTGTCGGCCGAGGCGCCCTCATAGCCGAACATCGGCCAAAGCTCCTTCTGGTTGTAGAGCCCGACGACGAGGTTCGAGCGCACCTTCTGGAAGAACGGATCGCTCTCCATCTCCTTCAGGATCGCGGCTCGGTCGTCCTCGCTCGCCACTGCGGCGTAGTCTTTGTCGTGCTTGGCTCGCGCGGCATCGTTCAGCTTGGCGACGCCGTCCTCGAGCATGGCGAGATCGCTTTCCGAGGCGCGGGCCGCCTGATCGAGAATGTCGACGGCAATCGCGTAATACTTGTCCTCGACGATGGCATGCGGATAGGTGTCCCGCGACATCTGCACGAGGGTCGCGAAAGTCTCCGGCTTCGTCGCCTGCGGCATCTGGCTCCACGCCTGCCCGACGATCATGCCGGATGGCATGATCGTCATGGCCAGAAGTCCGGCTCCGCCTTTCAGAAAGCTGCGCCGGTTCGGCGCGGCGCGCCCCATTACCTCTGCCATTTTGGTTCCTCCCGATGGCGTGGTTCGTCTGTCTCGACCCGTCCCATTCTCCCGCTGGGCCGCGCCAGGAGCGTGCGGCGCTATTGGAAGCGCCCGCCCCGTTCCAGTACCTCGATCTTGTAGCCGTCCGGATCATCGATGAAGAAGAAGCGGCCGAGCATCGTGCCTTGATGCGAGATTTGCTTGATGTCCTTGGGCGCCAGTCCGGCCGCGCGCATGCGCTCGTGCTCGGCGCCCAGATCGCCGACCGAGACGGCAACATGGCCGTAACCGTTGCCGAGATCGTAGGGCTTCGTCTCGCCCTTGTTGATCGTCAGCTCCACCTCGTGCTCGCTCTCCGGATTGGAGAGGTAGACAAGCGTGAAGGAGTCGAAGTCGTAGCGATCGGCGACTTTCAGGCCGAAGGCCTTGTCGTAGAACGCGACCGAACGCGCCTCATCAAGCACCCGCAGCATCGTGTGAATTGTCTTGGCCAAGCCACCCTCGTCATGGTTGCGACGCGCCGGATGGCGGCGTCGGAATTCATGCGGCGGATGCAGTCGGCTGAGGGCATGGAATCGAGCGTCAGTCGCCGCGCGGCGACTACGATATTCCTCCCAGAGCCGGCTCGACCCGCCAGTTCATGACGAGCTTAGACGCAGATTCCATGTGGCGGGTAGTATGATGATAGCACACCGAAAATCCCGGCCTGCTGGGCGGCAATCGGCGGTCAGACCGCGATGCTGAAATCCTGATGACGCTCTATGGGACGCCGAATTTCGCCCGTCTCGGCATCGGCCCGCCGAGTCGCCATGCGCTCGAGATGCAAAAGGCAGGCGCAGCGCAGGAGCGACGTGAAGTTGCGTGCCTCGCCGTGCAGCTCCGACACCTCGTCGTGCAGCGACGTCAGAAATTTCGACAGCGGCATCGCCTGGTCGGCGGCCAGTTCCTCCAGCACGTGCCAGAAGGCGGCTTCCAGCCGGATCGATGTCGCATGGCCGGAAAGGCGCACGGATCGCGTCTCGCTGTCATAATTCTTGGTCGGGATTCCGGCGAAGAGCTGGCACATGCGATGTCCGTCCATAGTTGCGCGTCGGGCCCTGTCCCGTAGTAAAGTCGCAAGCGCGGACGATGACAAGCTCCGGGATGTTGGCGCGACGCTTTGACCGATCGTCAAACCCGACTTTTGCAGAAGGCGAGGGGTGAACGGCGAGGAGCCGGGACCAGGCAAATGGGCGGCGGCACCGGGCCGCTTCGCTATCGGCGAAGCAGCCCGGGACAACTGCGTATGGGACCGGAGCGGCTCAGCCCGCCGGGATCGGTTTCGACTCCAACTCGTCCTTGCTGGCGCGCACGAAGCCGTAGCTCTCATAGATCGCCTGCGCCCCGTCGGAGCGCAGATAATCGAGGAACGTCTCGGCGTTGTCGGGATTGCGGGCGTTGGTCAGCGTGCCGATGGCATAGGCGACCTTGTCCTGCTGGTTCTGCGAGGCGGGAATCTCGACGCCGTCGATCTTGCGGCCCTCCGCCTTGGCGTAGCGCACTTCGGTTTCCCAGACGATGCCGACATCCGCCTCACCGGCTTCGATGCGGTCGGGCGTCTCGCGATGGTGGCGCTCGGTGAACCAGGTCTTGCCCTCCACGGCCCAGCAGCCCTTGCAGTCGGCGTTTCCGGTGACCTTTTCGTGGATGCCCATATCCTTGAGCATCTGCGATCCGTAGAAGCGGAAAATACCCTCGGTCTGCGGATTGGGATGCGACTGCACCAGGTCGTCGCGGGCCAGATCCTCTGCCCCCTTGATGTCCTTTGGGTTGCCCTCGGCGACCATCAGGGACAGCCGATTGTGCGTATAGACCATATACGCATCCATCAGATCGGCGGCCTTCAGCTTCTTCAAATGGCCGAGGTTGACGCTGGCGTAAAGGTCAGGATTCTGCGCCGTATCCTTGCCCTGGATCTGACCCTGCTTCAGAATTTGCTGGTTGAGAATTTGCCCCGGCGGGATGGTTTCGACATAGACTTTCGCAATTTCGGGATTCTTCGACTGAAAGTCCTTGATCAAGTCTTCCATGACCATGAACTGATTGCCGGCGAGATACATGACCAGGTCGGCCGTGTAGGAATCCTCGATCGCGCCGTATTCGACCTCTCCGCCGGCGGAAAAGGTGCGGTAATCCTTGTCGCCGCTTTCCTCTTCCTGCGCGAATGCCGCGCCGGTCAAGAAAATCGCGGCAACGGCCGTGCTAAGTAACCTGTTTATCATTCGTTCTTCCTCCCTTGAAGACGGACGAATTCATACATGCGAATGAACGAATGTAAAGCAGAGGGCGGCCTTCTGACATATCGCGCAGCTTGCCCCCCCCAACGACCGTGAAGGTGCCGCCTCACAAATGCTCGGCCAGTTTCCGTATCAGCCGCCTGCCCTGGCGACGGGAACGAAGCTGACGCGTCGTCAAGCTGTTGGGACGAATCCGCAGGCTCTTCTCGCCGTTCTCGACGAAGGAGAAGCGACGTGATGCGCCGACCGGGAGGAGATCAGGGCCGTAGAGCGCGACCACGATCAGATTCAGCCCAGTCACGGAGTCGGTCCAGGAACTGAGGTTGGACAATTCGGGATCTGTCTCGACCAACTGGCTCACCAGGTCGTCGAAATGGCCGATGTCGAGATAGTCCCCCGTCGAGAGGCTTCCCTGACGCATGGACGAGCGCGGGTCTGAGCCAAGGTCCTCGGGAAGATCGCGCAAGTCGGTGAGGGCATATTCGTAGGACTTGGCATCGGTTTCCAAGGTCGCGATGATACTGGTGATGTAGAGCGGTTCGGCGCTCATGCTGGTGATGAGGCAGCGGGATCGGATGCCGTGGCCGGCGCCGCGGCTGATCAGGATCGAGGAACTGCGCTGGCGCCGGTAGCCGTTCAGCAGAAGCTGCAGATAGACGATCCATACGACCAGCATCGCCGTACTGACCGCGAGGCTGATGAGGTCGGTGTTTTGCGACAGCCAGTTCCACATGATGTCCGCTCCTGCGTTTGTTCCGGCCGCCGCCTCCCCCGACTGCGTCAATCGCCCGCAGAACGCGGGAGCGCGCCGATCGATCCGTAGGCGGGAATCGCGCCGCGATCACGCCGAATCGTAAAAGCGTGACTCGCTTGGGCCCCTGCCGACGCGCACAATCGCGCAAAAGAATTGCCGCGTGTGGGCGAGAGCGGGAGGATGTAATGTATTTTCGGTGGGCAACGGGTGCATTTGTCGTCGCGCTGACTGTGCTGATCTGGACCGGGCTGGCCGGCGCCAATCCCGCGCGGTGGACAGCCGAAGGCTGGCGGACCGATTTCTCCAAGCAATCGGTCGATCTGACGGAAATCATCTCGGGCGGCCCGCCGAAGGACGGCATCCCGGCGATCGACGATCCGCGCTTCCTGACGGCTGTCGAGGCGGATAATCTCCAGCCCCGCGAACCGGTAATACAGCTGACCGTCGGTGGCGAGACCCGGGCCTATCCCTTGAGCATCCTGATGTTCCACGAGATCGTCAACGATACGGTCGCCGGCATTCCCGTCGCCGTCACCTATTGTCCGCTCTGCAACGCGGCGATCGTCTTCGAGCGCGAGCTCGGTGGCACGGTTCTCGACTTCGGCACGACCGGGAAGCTGCGCAATTCCGACCTCGTCATGTACGACCGGCAGACGGAAAGCTGGTGGCAGCAATTCACCGGCACGGGGATTGTGGGAGCCATGACCGGCAAGACGCTCGACGTCATCCCCTCGGGCCTCGTCTCCTGGCAGGCGTTTTCCAAACGCCATCCGGACGCCAAGGTGCTGGCGCCGCCGACGAGCATGAGCCGGCCCTATGGCCAGAACCCCTATGTTTCCTACGACAGCGCGGCGATGCCGTTCCTCTATCGCGGCGAGATGCCGGATGGGATCGAGCCGATGGCGCGCGTGGTGGTCGTGCGCGCGGCCGGGACCAACCAGCCGGTCTCCATCGTCTCGCTGGCGAAGCTGCGGAAAGGCGGCAGCCTCGAGCGCGGCGGCTATCNGTGGTGGTCGTGCGCGCGGCCGGGACCAACCAGCCGGTCTCCATCGTCTCGCTGGCGAAGCTGCGGAAAGGCGGCAGCCTCGAGCGCGGCGGCTATCGTCTGAGAGTCCGTTTCAAAACTCTCTACCACGCAGTTCGGAATGAGATTTGGCCGCTGTCAGCGATGCAGTTTCGCCGGTTTCCTGCCCGTGGGGGTTATGCGGAGAAACTACGAACATCGGCTTTCCGGGGTTTCGAAACGGCCTCTGAGCTGGGAAGAAGGCCAGGCCTCGGCGTTGGATACGCGCGAGATCGGCAAGGGCCGGGAGGTCGGCACCGTCAGCGTCAGCGGACCGGACGGCAAGCCGGCGGTCCACGACATCACCTTCGCCTTCGTCGCCCACGCCTTCCATCCGGAGATGACGATCGAGGGGTAGGGCTCGGGTCGGGCTAGCCGCGAAAGGCCGTCGCCTCGATCTCGACCTTCATCTCCGGCCGCAGCAGGCCCGCGACGATCATCGTCGCGGCAGGGCGGATGTCCGCGAGCCAGCGGCCGGTCACCGCGAAGACCTCGGAGGCGAGCGCGGCGTCGGTGACGATATAGTTGATGCGCACGATGTCGGCGAAGGTAAAACCCGCCTCGCGCAAGGCCGCGTCGATGGTGCGCAGCGCGTTATCCGCCTGCTCGGCGGC
Organism: Aurantimonas sp. C2-5-R2; assembly: GCF_036549495.1. NCBI lineage: Bacteria > Pseudomonadati > Pseudomonadota > Alphaproteobacteria > Hyphomicrobiales > Aurantimonadaceae > Aurantimonas > Aurantimonas sp. C2-5-R2. The sequence continues at coordinate 25,701 of NZ_JAZHLJ010000023.1, read as the reverse complement.
GCTGTCGGGCATTTCCATCGATGTATAGTCGTAGCCGGTCGTGCCCGCGACGAAGCACCAGTCGCCGACCGCGACGGCGCGGGAATAGCCGGCCTGCTTTTCGAACGGAGAGCCGGTGGAGATGAGGCGGCGGTTCGTCGCATTCATGGCGTTTTGACCTGCGATCGTTTCGACAAAGACGCCCGGTTCAATCCAGCCAACCGGTCACCGTCGACCTCAGGCCCAAGGGCGGCGTTCGGCCAGCGCGGTCTCATAGCTGGCGATCGAGCCTGCCTTCTCCATGGTCAGGCCGATATCGTCGAGACCGTTGAGTAGGCAGTGCTTGCGGAACGGGTCGATCTCGAAGGAGATCTCGCCGCCGTCAGGCCCGGCGATCGTCTGCGTCTCCAGATCGATGGTCAGGCGCGCATTGGCGCCGCGCTCGGCGTCGTCCATCAAAAGATCGAGCTGTTCCGGCGTGACGCGGATCGGCAGGATGCCGTTCTTGAAGCAGTTGTTGTAGAAGATGTCGGCGAAGGACGTGGAAATCACGCAGCGGATGCCGAAGTCCAAAAGCGCCCAGGGCGCGTGCTCGCGCGACGAGCCGCAGCCGAAATTGTCGCCCGCGACGAGGATTTCGGCGCTGCGATAGGCCGGCTTGTTGAGCACGAAATCGGGGTCCTCCGATCCATCCTCGTTGTAGCGCGGCTCGGCGAACAGACCCGTGCCGAGACCGGTGCGCAAGATCGTCTTCAGGTAATCCTTCGGGATGATCATGTCGGTGTCGACATTGACGATCGGCAAGGGGGCGGCGATCCCGGTCAATTTGTCGAACTTCTGCATAACGGTCTTCCTTCGTCACGGCGGCTCATCGTCGCGCGGTGGATAGCATTTCGGTTCGGGCGCGCAAACTCTCAAGAGTTTTGCGGCGGCGGCGATTGCCTGTTTCGTCTGAATCGGCGATGAGTTTCGCCATGATGACACCGCTTCGCCCCCGCCGCTCGCTTCTGTTTGTCCCCGCCGCGAATGCGCGCGCGCTGGAAAAATCCGGCGGCCTTGCCGCCGACGCGCTGATCTACGATCTGGAGGATTCCGCCGGCCCGCGGGAGAAGGCGGCGGCCCGCGACAGACTGGCGGCCCATCTCGGCGCGGACGGTTTCGCCGGTGAGCGTATCATCCGGGTCAACGCGCTCGACACGCAATGGGGCGCCGACGACCTGCGGATAGCGGCGAAAGCCGGCGTCGACGCCGTCCTGCTTCCCAAGGTCGAGACGGTCGAGACGCTGCGGCAGGCCGCCAAAACGCTGACAGAGGCGGGCGCGCCGGATAGCGTGAAGCTGTGGGCGATGATCGAGACGCCGCTCGGCATCCTCGACGTGGGAAAGCTCGCTGCCGCCGGATCTGCCACGCGAGTGACGGCCTTGATGGTCGGACCCTATGACATCGCTCTGTCGACGGGCATTCAGCCCGGCCCCGACCGGGCCGAATTGATGCCCTGGATCATGCAAATTATGGTGGCGGCGAAAGCCTATGGAATGGCTGTGCTCGATGGCCCCTATGCCAATTTCCGCGATGAGGCGGGCTTTGCCGCCGAATGCGCGGCGGGGCGACGGCTGGGCTTCGACGGCAAGACGCTGATCCATCCGACACAGATCGCGGCCGCCAACGCCGCTTACTCGCCCGATCCCGCCGCCGTCACTTGGGCGGAGCGGATCGTCGAGACCTTCGCCGCACCGGAAAACGCCGACAAGGGCGTGCTGCAGATCGAGGGACGCATGGTCGAGCGGCTGCATCTCAAGCAGGCGCAAATCCTCTTGGCGATGCGCGACGCGATTGCCGAACGGGAGGCGGCGCGATGAAGCTCTACCGCTTCCTGTCGGGGCCGGACGATTCCGCCTTCTGCCACAAGGTGTCGCTGGCGCTGTCCAAGGGTTGGGAGCTGCATGGCTCGCCGACCTACGCCTATGACGCGGCGATGGGCACGATGCGCTGCGGCCAGGCCGTGGTGAAGACCGTCGCGGGCAAGGATTACGACCCGGCGATGAAGCTCGGCGAACAGTAGGCGCGCCGGTGAGGCCAATGCGTCACGGCTATGCCATGTGCGAAGACTGCGCCGCCGCAGCATGAGGCCATCGCTGGAATCCGCCATTGGTTACGGGATCGGCTGTGCGCTTGTCGGCCTTGCCGCCTTTGCCGTGATCGCCGTCCTTGCCGTCGTGGCGATGGCCTTTCCGCTCACCCTGACGATCGTCCTCGTCAGCCTGGCTGTGCTGGCCCTCCTGCGGTGGCGGCAAAACCGGGCGACGTTCAAGACGAAGCGATAACGGGCGGTTCAGGTCACGCTTGCCTCGAGCGCTTCCATGTCGTCGTCCGACAGGCCGAAATGGTGGCCGATCTCGTGGATCAGCACATGCGAGACAAGGGTACCCAGGGTTTCCTCGTGCTCGGCCCAATAATCCAGGATGGGCCGGCGATATAAAAGAATGCGGTTCGGCATCTCTCCGGTGACCGGGCTGTCGATGTCCCCGATCCCGCGGCCCTCGAACAGGCCGAGAATGTCGAAGGGGCTTTGCAACTCCATCTCGCGGACCACGTCGTCGTCGGGAAAGTCCGCGACGTAGAAACGAATCTCGCCGGAGAGCGCCCGGAACTCATCGGGAAGTTCGGCATAGGCCTTGATCGCGATCGCCTCGACGACGTCGAGGCCCGGCGCCATCGATGTTTCCCAGGACTGTGCGTCGGCGCTGCTATCCATCAAGGCTCTCTCGGTTGTCGTTCATGCGTCGTCGCCCGCTCAACGGCCGACCGGCTGGGCGGCATACCACGCGGCGACCGCAGCGATCTGTTCATCGGTCATGTTGACCGCGATCGGCGTCATCAGGTGCGAGAATTGCGTACCACCGCGGACGCCGTCCTTCCATAGTTCCAGATGTGTCCGCGCGTACCATTCCGGCTGGCCGCCGAGATAGGGGTAAAGCGGGTTCTTCGCCCGTCCCTCGGCGCCGTGGCAGCTCTCGCAGGAGGGAATCTTGCGGGCCGGAAGGCCCTCCAGGGCAATCTTTCGTCCGAGATCGCGCATGGCCGCCGCGTCTTCCGGGAGGCCTCCGGCCGTCGCGGTGGAGACGACGGCGTTTCCGCTGCGCGTGTCGGGCGGAAATATCTGCGCCGGAACGCCATCGGCGGGCGTGCTTGCCGGTTCCGTTTCGGCCTCGGCGACCTGACCGGCCCGGGCGGGGCTCTCCCTCGGCTCATCGGAACCGCGCTTCACTGGCTTGCCAGCATACCATTCGGCCAGCGCGGCCAGTGTCGCCTTGTCATAGCGCTTGGCCGGCGGCTGCATCAGGCCGGAATGGCGGAAGCCTTCCGAATAGGCCCTGAGCGTTGCCAGAAGATAGGCTTCAGGCTGACCGGCGATGATCGGGAAGGCGCCGGCGGCGTCTTTCTCGCCTTGGCCGAGGCCGTCGCGCCCGTGGCACCGCGCGCAATCCGCCAGTGCGTTCGCGAAGATGCCGTCGAGCCCGGCCGTCGCCTCGCCGCCGGCTTGCAGCTTTTCATCGCCGCGTTTGCCGCCGAGGGCGAGCTCGGCGTAGCGCTCGGCCGTCATCTCGGGAAGCGCGCGCAGGAAGGCGACCTGCGCCCAGACCTCGTCGTCCCGCTCCTGGGTCACCCAGGCGGGCATACCCGAATATTTGATGCCGTATTTGGCGATCCAGAACAGCTCGCGGTCTTTCCAGTCGCCGACCCTTTCGGCGAGCCGCGGCGGATGCGGCGTCATCGACAGGGAGACCGGCGATTGCGGCACGCCGGGGGCGCCATGGCAGGGGGCGCAACCTGTGGCGAAATGCCCCGCCGCGCGTTGCACGAGCGCCGGATCGTCGAGGTCGATGTTCTCGGGAACGGAAATGGTCAATGACTGGCGCGCGACGGTGTTACGCATGGTCCAGTTCAAGAACCAGCCGACCGGCGCGAAATGTCCCGTGGACGCCGCGATGGAGACCATGCCGGAAAGGCTGACGGCGAAGGCCAGCGCGACGGCGCCGACAGCGGCGAGGAGAAGCTTCTTCCAGGTGAGGATGAAATCGATCCGCATCAGCCGGTCCCACCGCTGGGCGTTTGCTCGCGCAGGATCGAGGCGAGAAGCGCCAGTCCGCCTGTCAGATAGGCCGCGCCGCCGACGAGTAACATCAAAACGCCGCCGAACTGCTGGTCGCCCAGCGGCGTCAGCGCGGCGGCGGGGGAACAGAGTTCGGCGCAGGCATAGAGCGGGCGCGGCGCCAGCAAGAGCAGGGCGCCGAGCAGCGTCATATGCATCGAGGTGACGAGAAGGGCGACGACGCCGGCGGCGCGCGCGGCCGGCCGGCCGGCGCCCGCCGCCCCGATGGCGCTGGCCCACAGAAGGATGCCGGCGGCAAGGAACGAGGCCTGTTCGAGGACGAAGATCGATGCGTCGACGCGCGCCGCGTCGTGCAACGCCGGCGCGTGCCAGGCCCAGACCGCGACGAACTCGACCAGCGAGGCGGCGATGGCGACAGCCGGAGAAAGCCCGGCGATCAAACCGGGAAAGGCGCGCGCCAGGCCGAGCGCGAGCAGCGGCGCGGCGAGGACGACGAGGCCCATATGCAGCGCCATATGGGCAGCGAAGGAGCCTCGGGCGCTCTCCGGCAGCGGCCCGAACCACAAAAGCGTCAGCAGGAGGACGCCGGCGACCAGTGGCCAGAACCGCGTGATACCCGGCCACTTGGATGCCGCCGGGGTCATGGCCGGACCATAGTCGGCAAGAATGGGCGCGCCGGTTCTCATCGGCAGTCCGCGTTGATCAGCACCGGCAGGGCAACGAAGAGCACCGCGACGAAGGACAGCGCGGCGAGTAGTACGGTGGAGAACTCCAGAAACCGCTCGCGCCCCGCCCCGCTATCCTCGTCGTTGTGAAAACCGCTGCCGCCTTCCGTGCGCCATTCGTGCAGCGACCGTCGGAAGACGAGGCCGATCAGCACCAGCGCAAGGAGCGTCACGATCGCGATGGCGATGCGGGCGCCGCCGATGGTCTCGAAAACCTGGACATTCGGCGCGCATGCATAGGCCGCGAGTACGTAGGAGACGAGGAAGTGCAGCGCCCAGACCGTCGGCGGGGTGATCAGCGTCCAGAGATTGTCGCGGGTCTGTCGGTTGGTGTTCATCGCCCTCTCCTCAGACCGCCAGCGGGAAGAGCGCGATGGTCGCAACGGTGATCAACGCAGTGGCCGCCATGAAGTGCCAGTAGAGCGCGACATTGGCGATATCGATGTCGTAGACCGGCGTCAGCCGGCCGGCGAGCGATCGCGCCAGGCAATAGCCGAGCATCAGTGCGCCGACGGCGCCGTGGACCGCTGTCCATATGACCAGCACCCAGACCGTCGCCGGATAGACGTGGGTGACCGGATCGAGACCGGTGACGTACGGTGCCCAGACGAGAGCCGCTCCGCCGCCAAGGGCCAGCAAGGCGCCGCCGCCCATGAGCGCCCGCGCCATGCCGACCGAACCGGCGCGGTTGATTCTGAGCGCCAGGCGGGCGGCGATCCACCCGCCTGCAAACAGCGCCAGCGCGATCAACGGCCAGACCAACCCCGGCCCCTCGATACCGGCCGGCGGAAAGTTTTCGTGGATGGTAAAAAAGAAAAAATAACCGAACACCAGCGACAGGAAGGCGGTGCCGTCGCCGACCATGGTGATGAACATCGCCCACCAGCCGACCGATTTCGGGCCGGAAAGATAAAGCGGCAGCGTCAGCCCGCGGCCCACATCCTTGTCCGGTTTCTCCGGGATGATGGCGGTGCCGCGCCACAGCCAGACGAGAATCGCGGCGGTCGCCAGCACCATCGCCGCGATGGTCGCCAGCCACCAGTGGAAGGTCGCGAAGATGAACACCGCGCCGAGGAAGATCGCCGCCCACATGGTCATGAAGGTCGGGCCGGGAACCCGCAGGCACTGTTCCGGCGTCGCGTCGAGGACGCCGGTCACCATCGTCTCGCGCTGCATCTCCTCGGCGTCCGGCATGTAGAAGCGTCCCATGTCGACGTCTTCCATGAAGTTCGGCTGCTCCCACAGCGGATAGCGGGTCGTGACGAGCGGGATCGAGCGCACCCCCCAGCCCTTGTCCTCGGTCTCGGCCAGCCATTCCAGCGTGCCGGCGTTCCAGACATTGCGCTCGGCACGCGGCAGATGGCGGCTTGGCCGCAGCACGTCGAAGACGACGACGAGGAAGCCGGCGGCAAAGACGAAGGCGCCGACCGAGGAGATCAGATTGGGAATGTCGAGCCCGAGGTCGACGGGATAGGTCCAGATGCGGCGGGGCATGCCCATCAGCCCCGACCAGTGCATCGGCAGGAAGGCGACGTTGAAGCCGACGAACATCAGCCAGAAGGCGATCTTGCCAAGGCCGTCGGACAGCTTTCGTCCCGACAGCATCGGCCAGAAATAGTAGATGCCGGCAACGACCGGAAACAGCATGCCGCCGATCAAGACGTAATGGAGGTGTCCGACGATGAAATAGGTGTCGTGGGCCTGCCAGTCGAAGGGCGCGAGCGCGACCATGACGCCCGTGAGGCCGCCAAGGACGAAGATCGCCAGCGCCCCGGAGACGAACAGCATCGGCACCCGATAGATCACCCGGCCGGTCAGGAGCGTCGCCAGGAACACGAAGATCTGGACGCCGGTCGGGATCGCCACCGCCTCGGACGCGGCCGAGAAGAAGCCGAGCGAGATCGCGGGGAGGCCGGTGGTGAACATGTGGTGGACCCACAGGCCGAACGACAGAAAGCCGGTGCCGACAGCGGCGAGCACGATCCAGGAATAGCCGAGGATCGGGCGCCGCGCGAAGGTCGGAACGATCATCGCCAGAAGCGCGATCGCCGGCAGAAAGACGATGTAGACCTCAGGGTGTCCGAAGATCCAGAACAGGTGTTGCCACAGCATCGGGTCGCCGCCGCGCTCGGGGTCGAAGAACGGCCAGCCGAACAGGCGCTCCAGCTCGAACAGGATGTCGCCGGCGATCAGCGGCGGGAATGCGAACAGGATCATGCCGGCGACGACGAGCACATACCAGGCATAGAGCGGCATCAGATTGAGCCGCATGCCGGGCGGCCGGCATTTCAGCGTGCCGACGATCAGCTCCACCGCCGCGGCGATCGAGGCGACCTCGATGAAGGAGAGGCCGAGCAGCCAGATGTCGGGACCATATCCCGGCGTGAAGCGCTCCTGCGTCGTCAGCGGCGGATACATGAACCAGCCGCTGGCGGGCGCCGCGTCGAAGAAGATCGAGCCGGTGACGAACACTCCGCCGATGAGGAAGCACCAATAGCCGAAGGCCGAAAGGCGCGGAAACGGCAGGTCGCGCGCGCCCAGCATCTGCGGCAGGATGACGATCGCCACCGCCTCGAAGATCGGCACGGCGAACAGGAACATCATCACCGTGCCGTGCAGCGTGTAGACCTGATTGTAGAAACTGGCCGACAGGAAGTCGTTGTCCGGAACGGCGAGCTGCACGCGGATCATCAGGCCGAGAACGCCCGCGAACAGTAAGAAGGCGAAGGCGGTGGCGGTGTACCAGATCCCCACCTCGGTGTTGTTCACCGCCGACCAGTAGCGCCAGCCTTTCGGCGCCTTCCAGACCTCGATCAGTCGCTCCTCCTGGGCGCGGCGGACGGCCGCGTCCTCCTGGTCCTGATCGGTGGCGCCGGTCACGCCAGGCTTGCCGAACGCGGTCTCGCTCATCGCAGCGCCCCCAGCCAGTTGGCGATGGCGGTGATCTCGGCTTCGGGCAGCATGGCGAAGGCGGGCATTTCGGCTCCCGGCTTGAGATGGGCGGGGGAGCGGATGAAGGCGGCGATATTCGCCGGCGTTGTCTCAAGCAGACCCGCGCCGATGGTTTTCCGCGAGGCGATATGGGTCAGGTCCGGCCCGACGGCGCCGTCGGCCGGCGTGCCGCGCACCGTATGGCAGGCGCCGCAGCCGCGTTCGACGAACCGCTCGGCGCCCTCGCCCTCGGTGACGGCGGCCGGCTGGCTCTGGGCCTCGACATAGTGGGTGTAATTGGCCCCCGAGACGACGACGACGCGAAATCCCATCTGGGCGTGGGCGTCACCGCAGAATTCGGCGCAGACGCCGTTGTAGACGCCCTCGCGGGTCGGCTCGAGCACCAGCCGGTTGACCCTGCCGGGAATGGCGTCGGTCTTGCCGGCGATGGCCGGCACCCAGAAGGAATGGATCACGTCCGGGCTGCCGAGGAGAATTTCGGAGCGGCGGCCGACCGGCAGCCAGAGTTCGTTGGCACTCTCGACGCCGCCGGCAGGCAGGCTCTTGGCGACGCCCGGTTCGCCTTCGACGCCGTAGGCGATACGCCACCAGAAGCGCTCGCCGGAGACCGCGATCTTTGGCCCGTCCGCTTCGCGCCGAAGTTCCGGCATCATGGTGAGGCCCCAACTCAAGAGGGCGGCCAAGACGATGGTGGGGACGACGGCACCACCCCAGATGATCAGCCGGATTCCGGTCGCTTCGCTGTGAGCCGCGGGATTGACCCTGGTCGCGTAGACCGAGAGGCCGATGACGAGCAGCCAGATGACGACAGCCCCGGCGAGCATGACCCAGAACAGGGTCGCGACGTTGGCGGCTTCGGTTCCGACGGCTTCGAATGTCGATTGCGGACCGGCACAGCCGGCGGTGAGGACCGGAATGAACCCTGGGGCGAGCGAACGCGCCCATCGGCGCGCCGGCAAGGTGCGGTTCGCGGCGGCAAGCTTTGCGATCCGTTGCGGTCGGCCTGTGGTCGGCCGCGATTCCGGCATGGGTCCCCCTGTCGTTCGGCGTCGCGGAACATTTCGACGGCGTCAGCGCGAAGATAGCAAGGTCGTCGGATTCGGCCAGAGCCTGATTGGTGAACCGGCGATCGATCGCGCGCCTAAGGGGCATCGCGGTTCGCTCATTGAAAATTCCGCCCCTTCGGCAGCACCTGTCGCACGGACCGATCGGCAAGGCCTGGACGATGCGCCGGGTCGGGTGTCGCGAGCATGGAGCGGTGGCGGGCAAGCAGTCTTGCCTGACCGCGCTGTTCGTCGACCGGTCGGCGGATTTCGTCGGCCCGGGCCAGCGCGGCCCCGAGCGAGGCGACGACCTCGGAGTTTTCGTCCATTTCGGCCTCGCCGACCGCGGGGACGTCGCCGCTGGCGATCGGCATCAGCAGCGGCGTCAGATCTTCGATGTCGTCGGCGACGACATGGATCACCCCCCGGTCGGACTGCATTCGTCCCGTCACCTTGACGAAGCGCGCGCCGAGGACGACCGGACGTAAGCGCTCGAAGATTTTCGGCCAGACGATGATGTTGGCGATGCCGGTTTCATCCTCGATGGTCATGAAGATCACGCCCTTCGCCGAGCCCGGCCGCTGGCGGATGAGGACGAGGCCCGCGACGGCGACGCGGCTGCCCGAGCGCAGCGTCGCCAGCGTCTCGTTGGCCAGCACGCGTCTCCGTTCCAGCGCGGCGCGCACGAAGGAGACCGGATGCGCTTTCAGGGAGAGCGACAGGAAACGGTAGTCGTTGAACACCTCCTCGCCGATCGGCATCGGCGGCAGATGCGCGTCGGGCTCGTCCTGCAGGTCCTTGGCCGAAGCGCGCTCGAACAGCGGCAGGCGCTCGGCTGCGCCGTTGGGATCGAGCGCCCGGCAGGCCCACAGCGCGTCGCGGCGGGTGAGGCCCAGCGAGTCGAAGGCGTCGGCGTCGGCCAGCCGTTCGATCGTCGCGCGTTTGAGCCCCGAACGCAGCCACAGATCGCGGATCGAATCGTAGCCCGGCCCCCGTGCCGCCACCAGCGTGGCCATTTCCTCGGCGCCGAGCCCCTTGACCTGGCGAAAGCCGAGGCGGACGGCGTGGCGGGTTCGGATGGCCTCCCGCATGTCCGAATGCCGGGCTTTCATGCCGCCGGGATCGAAGGGTGCCGCCTCCAGCGTCTGGTCGAAGGCGGAGTGATTGACGTCGACCGGCCTGATCTCGACGCCGTGCTCCCTGGCGTCGCAGACGATCTGCGCCGGCGCGTAGAAGCCCATCGGCTGGGCGTTCAGAAGCGCGGCGGCGAAGACGTCGGGATAATGGCATTTCAGCCAGCAGGAGGCATAGACGAGCAGCGCGAAGGAAGCGGCGTGGCTTTCGGGAAAGCCGTATTCGCCAAAACCCTCGATCTGCTTGAAACAGCGTTCGGCGAAGTCGCGCTCATAGCCGCGCGCGACCATTCCCTCGACCAGCTTCTTCTGGAAGGTGTGGATGGTGCCGACCCGGCGAAACGTCGCCATGGCGCGGCGCAGCTTGTCCGCCTCGTTCGGCGTGAAGCCGGCGGCGACGATGGCGATTCGCATCGCCTGTTCCTGGAACAGCGGCACGCCGAGGGTGCGGCCGAGCACCTCGCGCAACTCCTCCTTCGGATAGCTGACCGGCTCCAGCCCCATCTTGCGCCTGAGATAGGGGTGGACCATGTCGCCCTGGATCGGGCCGGGCCGCACGATCGCCACCTCGATGACGAGATCGTAGAAGCATTCGGGCCTGAGCTTCGGCAGCATCGACATCTGCGCCCGGCTTTCGATCTGGAAGACGCCGAGCGTGTCGGCCCGCTGGGCCATCCGGTAGGTCGGCGCGTCGTCCGCCGCCAACGACAGATCGGCGAGGCTGAGCGTCACGCCGTAATGGCTTTCAAGCAGATCGAAGCCGCGGCGCAGGCACGACAGCATGCCGAGGGCGAGAATGTCGATTTTCAGGATGCCGAGTGCGTCGAGATCGTCCTTGTCCCATTCGACGATGGTGCGCCCGTCCATGCCGGTGTTGAGGATCGGCACGACCGCGTCGATGCGGTCCCTGGTGATGACGAAGCCGCCGACATGCTGGGACAGATGCCGGGGAAAGTCGGCGAGCTCGGTGGCGAAGTGGAGGACATTCGCCGTGGTCGGATCCTCGGCCGTCAAACCGGCCGCCGCGGCTTCGCACTCCCCGAGATCGGAGGAATGATAGCCCCAGACCGATCCGGACAGCGCCGAGACCGCGTCGTCCGACAGGCCGAAGGCCTTGCCAACCTCGCGGGCGGCCGAGCGGGCGCGATAGGTGATGACGGTGGCGGCGATGGCGGCGTTGTCCCGGCCGTAATGGTCGTAGATGTACTGGATTACCTCCTCGCGGCGCTCGTGCTCGAAGTCGATGTCGATGTCCGGCGGCTCGCGCCGGTCCGACGAGATGAACCGTTCGAACAACAGTCCGGCGCGCTCGGGCGAGACCTCGGTGATGCCGATGCAGAAGCAAACCACCGAATTGGCCGCCGAGCCGCGCCCCTGGCACAAAATGCCCTTTGACCGGGCGAATTCGACGATGTGGTGGACGGTGAGGAAATACGGCTCGTATTTCAGCTCGCCGATGATCTGGAGCTCGTAGTCGATCTGCCGGGTGACGCTCGCCGGAACGCCTTCCGGATAGCGCCATTTGGCGCCGTCATGGGCGAGAAAGCGCAGTTCCTCCGCCGGGGTGCGGGTCAGCTTCAGCGCCTCGTCGGGATATTCGTAGCGAAGGCTCTTCAGGTCGAAATCGAGTTCGGCGAAGAAGCCATTGGCGGTCTCGACGGCTCCCTGATAGGCGCGAAACAGCCGGGCGATCTCGTCCGGGGCCTTCAAATGCCGCTCGGCGTTGCGCGACAAAAGGCGCCCCGCTTCGGCGAGCGGCACATGCTCCCGGATCGCGGTCATCACGTCCTGCAGCCGCCTTCGGCCCGGCGCGTGGTGGAAGACGTCATTGGTCGCCATCAGCGGCGTGCCGCGTTGCTCCGCAAGGCGGGCGGCGCGGGCGAAGCGGCGCTGGTCGAGCCCGTCATGGGCCGGCGCGGCGGCAAGCCGCACGGCGCCTGGAAAGGCCGAGGCGAGCGCCTGGAGGGCGCGGGCGAGGCGGGCTTCGGCGAGGTCCGCTCCGGCTTTCTCGTCATGGCCGAGTTCCGCCGGAGCCAGGGCAGCGAGATTGAGGCCGTCACCCCATTCGAGCAAGTCGGACAGATGCAGGACGCAATCGCCCTTGCGGGTTCGCAGGTTGCCGAGGCTGAGCAAGCGGCAGAGCCGGCCCCAGCCGGCGCGATCGCGCGGATAGGCCAGAATGTCGGGAGTGTCGTCGGAAAAAACCAGCCGGGCGCCGGGCGCGTAGGCAAGGCCGGCTTCTCGCGCCGCCTGATGGGCGCGCACCACCCCGGCGACGCTGTTGCGATCGGCAAGGCCGATACCGCCGAGGCCGAGCCGGTGGGCGGTGACGACCAGTTCCTCCGGCTGCGAGGCACCGCGCAGGAAGGAAAAGCAGCTGGCGACGCCGAGCTCGGCGAAGGCGGACGGGGCCGGCGCGGGTGTCATGCGAAGATTCCGTGCAGATACCAGGCCGGCCGCGGAGCCGGCAGCTGCCATTCGGGATCGACCGCCGGGTCGGCCCAACCGGCTCGAAACAGCCAGAAGCGGCGGCCGTCGGCATCCTCGATCCGGTAATAGTCGCGCGCGGCTTCGCCCGCGTCCCGCCACCATTCGGCGCCGATCCGCTCCGGTCCCTCGGCCCGGCGCACGAGGTGCAGCGCCCGGCGCCAGCGAAATTGCAGCGGCGCGCCGTCCGGCACCTCGAAGCTTGCCTCGATGGGCTCCGGCAGGGCGAGCAAACGGACCGGCCGGGGCGCGCCGGCTGGCGCAGGGCTCTGCCGGGCCGCGAGGGGGCCGACATTGCCGGCGCCCACCGGTCGCCAGCACTCGGCCCGCTCCGGCCAGTGGCTGTCGGCGGCTTCGATCCGCAGGACGCTGGCCTCGCCCAGGCGGGCGCCGAGCCGGTCGATGAGGCCGCCGAAAGCGTCGACGGCCGCGTCGGCGCCGGACAGATCCGTCTGCACGTCCGGCATCGGCGCGGCTTCGAACACCGCCAGCTTGACGAGATCGTAGCCGTAGCCGGCGTCGAACTCTTCGCCGAGGCCCTTCATGCGCTCGCGAAACAGGCGTTGCACATGGCCCGGCTCGCGTACCGGCCGCGAGGCGCCGACGGCGAGCCGGTTGACCTGTCCGTCGACGCGAAACAGCGACAGTTCGAGCCGCCGGGCGCCGACGCCGCGGCGCGCCAGATCGTCCCGCAACCGTTCGGCGAGGAGGAAAAGGACGCGCTCGACATCCTCGATCCGGCTGATCGGCTCGAACAGCCGGCGCTCGGCGGCAAGCTCGGGGATCGGCCGGCGGGGTCTGATCGGCCGAAAGACCCGGCCAGCCGCTTCATCGAGGCGGGTCAAAAGATCCTCGCCGAAGCGCCGGGCCAATCCAGCGCGCGGCAGCGACAACAGCGACCCGACCGTTTTGAGACCGAGCCGCCGCAGCATGGCGGTCAGCGTCGCATCGAGCCGCAGCGCGGCGACGGGCAGCGGTGCGATCGCAGCCTGTTCCGCGCCCGCCGCAATAATGCTGGTGGCGCCGGGGCCGACCAGGGCAAGCGCCGTGCCGGCATGGCTGGCAATCGCGGCCGACGCCGCGAACCCTTGCTGGAACAGGCGGGCGAGGAGGTTGTCCATCAGCGCTTTTTCGCCGCCGAACAGATGGGCGCAGCCGGAAATGTCGAGGAAAAGGCCATGCGGCGGGTCGAGGGCGACGAGGGGCGTGTAGCGGTCGCACCAGTCGGCAAGGGCTGTCAGCAACCGCGCGTCGGCCGGCGGATCGGCGAGGATGATCGCTAGGCCGGGAAACCGCGCCCGCGCTTCGGCCAGTCCGACCCCCGGGGATACCCCGCCGGCCTCCGCCCGCTCGCAGACAGCAGCGATCCGGTTGGCGTTGGCGACCGTCTCGTACAGCGCCAGCGGCGCCATCGGCGTGTCGCCGGCCGCCCCTTCCGAGGTGACTTCGGCGAGGCCGCGTGTCTCGTAGCGCGCGCGGTTCGGCGGCCGCAGGACGGTATCGAGCCGGCCCCGATCGATCCCGGTTTTGCCCGGAACCGAGGGTAAATGCGCGCTATCCTCACGACGCGCGCTGGAGCGCCACGAGCGACCCAGCGTCTCGCGCCGGATCCGGTCGGTCGACAGGCGCGGCAGCGAGAGGGCGAGGAAGCGCGGTTGCACGCTCTGGGCGAAGCGGGTCGAAACGTCGCTCATGGGGGTTCCACTCCAGACTGAAATGCCGCGGCCGGCCATCGCGGGATTTTTCGACCGTGACGGCGAACACCGGATGGCCGATGAGCTTTTGATGATTGGCGAGGTCGGGAACGAAAGCCGCCGGCGATGGCCGCACGCGCAGCCTGAGCGGCGCCGCCGTCGCCTCGGCGCGGGCGCTCTGGCGCAAGAGCAGGAACGGCAGGCCGGCCTCACGCGCGCGAAAATGCAGTCGCCGCGTGCCGTCGAGGCCGAGCCGCGCCGGATTGCCGCGCACTTCCAGGATTGCCATCGTCAGCGCCGACGAGGCGGCGGCCTCCTCGCCGGCCCAGGCCGCGTCTTCCAGCCGGCGGGTTCGCACTATGCAAAGTGCGCTCGGATCGAGGCCGAAGCCGGCAAGGCCGGGCCAATAGGGCAGGCCGGCTTCCGAAAAGGCCAGGCTGTCGCCGATCCACAAAAGCGGCTTGTCCGGCCGGGCGCCGAAGCGGATGGCCAGGGCAAGCGCAAAGCCGGCCAGCGTTCCGCCGTCGCGGGTTTCGTCGAGATGGATTTCGGTCAGGCCGGCGGCCGGAAAGCCGCCGCCGAGCGCCGCGTCGGCCGTCGCGCAGCCGAGGGAATGCAGTTTGAGCGCGCTGCGGCGTGCCGGCTTGGTGGCCTTCGCCGTCGCCGTTTCGTCCGCTGGCTCCAGGCGGGCGACCGGCTGGCCCTCGATTCGGGCGATCTGTTCGCGTAACCGGGCAAGGGCCGAATTCCTAGAACCGGCCGCCGTCGCGTCATTCGCCGCGGACCGCGTCCGCGCCGAGGGGATGTCCGCCAGCCGGGCCGGCCAAGCATCGCTGACAGCCATAGGATCTCCTTCGGCCGCAAGGGTTTGCGGCCGTCTAGCCTCTGGATAAGAGGTTTTGTTCGTGATATGTTCCTATAGATTCCAGAGGGTGATGGGAGAGTCAAGCGGAGTCGTCTGCGTGATTATTTTCCTTGTCGCCGACTACGAAAACGCCGCGGCATGATGCCGTGGCGCTTCAGGAAGCCGGTGGAGGGGATGGGCTCAATCGTGGGACCTGTCGTCGCGAGCTTTAAGATTCGTCAGGCCGTCTTGGCCACGCCGGGGCGCTCGTCGACGAAGAAGAACCGCCGCAAGCGCACGCCGAGCATCGACCCGAGATAGGCGGCGGCAAGCCAGAGCCAACCGTGCAGGCTGCCCGAGGCGATGCCGCCGAAATAGGCCCCGATGTTGCAGCCGAAGGCGATCCGGGCGCCGTAGCCCAGTAGCAGCCCGCCGATCACCGCGGCCAGGACCGAACGGCGCGGAATGGCGAAGTTCGGCGCCAAGCGCCCGGCGAGCGCGGAGGCTAGCAGGGCGCCGAGAATGATGCCGAAATTCATCACCGAAGTGACGTCGGAGAAGACGCTGGAAGACAGCGCGGTGGCATTGCCGGGCTGCTGCCAATAGGCCCAGGCCGTCGGATCGATACCGAAGAGCTGCGCGCCCTTCGCTCCCCAAAGGGCGAATGCCGAGGTGATGCCCCAGGGCCGGCCGGCCAGCGCCAAGGTGACGAAATTGAGAAGGGCGAGCAGAACCGCGCCGGCTATCAGGGGCCAGGGGCCAGGGGCCACGGGCGAAGCGCGACAAGCCGGTATGCGGACTGTGTTCGGCGCGCTCCAGGGTGCCGTGACGGCGCCTTTCCACCAGAACCGTGACGAGGGCGATCGCGGCGAACAAGGCGAAGGACAGGACGATCGCGACCGGTGCGCCGAAGACCGTCACGATCGAGACGGGTGCAAAGGCCGGCAATGCCGTCCACCAGTCGAAATGGACTGTCGCCAGCACCGAGCCGACGATGAAAAAGAACAGGGTGATCAGCATTCGGGCATTGCCGCCGCCGGCAGTGTAAAGCGTACCGGAGGCGCAGCCGCCGCCCAGCTGCATGCCGATGCCGAAGATGAAAGCGCCGACGAGCACAGACACGCCGATCGGCGACACGAAGCCGGCGACCGGTTGACCGAACAGGCTGCCAGCTGCCAGGGCCGGAAAGAACAGCGCGACGGCAACGGCAAGCATCACCATCTGGGCGCGAAGGCCACGGCCACGGCCATCGCGAATGAGATTGCGCCAGGCCGAGGTGAAGCCGAAGGCAGCATGGTAGAGGACGAGGCCGAAAGCACCGCCGACCACGAACAGGGCTGCGATGCCCGGACCATAGCCGAAGGCGAGCACGAGGGCCCCCAGCAGCACGAGGCCGGAGGCGGTCAAAACGGCGGGGCCGGCTACACGCCGTTCACTCGTGCCGAGTGGTTCCGAAAGGGTGGTGGTTGTCATGAGGGTTTCTTTCGCCCGGTTTACATCATTGCGCTCAAAGATGGTCTGCCGAACGATGTATGGCGACGCATGGAATGGCGCCGGTTGGTCAAACCGGCGAACGTCTTTCTGCTAAATGGTCCGCCCTGGAAAACTGATCCTTCGCACCGCCTCGTCCGGTTCGATGCGGCCGTGCCATTGCTTCGGATAGCCGAGCGAGACCTCTTCGAAGGCGACGCCGTCGATCATCCGGCTGGAGCGGATGTGGATGTGGCCGGAGATCACCGCGCGGGCGGCAAAGCGTGTGTGCCAGTTTTCGGTTCGCCGCGTGCCGCACCAGAGCGAAAAGCGCGGAATGCGCGGCAGGCGGGCCAGCTCCTCGCGCAATGGCCAGTGATTGATCAGCACGGTCGGCAGCCCGTCGTCGAGCGCTTCCAGCCGCTGTTCGGTGAGGTCGCAGCGCGCCGCGCACCACGCGCTCCGGCTGTCGAAGGGTGCCGGCGACAGAAGCTGCTCGTCGGCGCAGCGGATACCGGCTTCCCGCGCCCAGGCGACGGCGGCGTCCAGCGGCACATAGTCCGGCCGGAACGAATAATCGTAGAGCAGGAACATCGGCACGATCCGTACAAGCGTGCCGTCGATTTCGGCGACCGGATAGGGGTCTTCGGGCGTCAGCACACCGCGCTCGCGGCAGAGAGCGACGAAGCGCTGGTAGCGGGCTTCGCCGCGGAGCGCGGTTCCTCGCGAGGCGATCGACCAGAGTTCGTGATTGCCCGGCACCCAGACGAGCTGTTTGAATTTCGGCTGCAGGGCGTCGAACGCCAGATCCAGATGGCGTTCGGTCTCGCCAACGTCGCCGGCCAGAATCAACCAGTCGTCCGGTCGTGCCTTGATCGTGTGGATCGCCTCGCGGTTGGTCGGATGGCCGAGATGCAGATCGCCAACGGCGAAGAGTTTCACGAGGCTGGCCCGCCCGCATCCGCGTTACTCATCGCCATCGCATCCAGCGGCATAACGACGGGTTCGAGCTCTTCGATCAGGTCGGTCAGCGGCACCGTTCTGAGAAAGCGGATCGGCGGCAGGCGATCCCGTGGCGAGACCGCGAGCGCCAGCCTGTGCTCGGCGGAAACCCGCCGCCTGAGAAAGGTCCAGCGGGCGGGATCGTCCGGGCAGCTCGGCGCGAATCCGATCGTCGGCGTTTCGCCTTCCAGATCGAAGGAGAAGCCGTCGAGCGGCAGTGCCAGCCCCATGCCGCGCGCCTTGATATAGGCTTCCTTGAGCGTCCAGAAGGCGAAGAAGCGCTCGCGCAGGTCCGGGCCGTCGGCGGC
This sequence comes from Aurantimonas sp. C2-5-R2, assembly GCF_036549495.1. Classification (NCBI taxonomy): domain Bacteria; kingdom Pseudomonadati; phylum Pseudomonadota; class Alphaproteobacteria; order Hyphomicrobiales; family Aurantimonadaceae; genus Aurantimonas; species Aurantimonas sp. C2-5-R2. Next base: position 7,950 of record NZ_JAZHLJ010000023.1, on the reverse strand, counting down.
GCGCACGTAGGTCGCCTCTGCGGGCGAAAAGTAGCGGCCGGCAAGATCCCGGACGGCACTGTCGCGGCCGACCGTCTCGACATCGACGCCGAGATCGCAATGCCGGGCGACGGCGAGCGCCGCGAGGCCGCGGGTGTGCGAGAGGTTGAAGGTCAGTCCGTCATCGTCGCCACCGGCAATGTCCGGCCGGCCGTGGCGGTTCGCTGTAAAGCGCCAGGCGTCAGGCGCCACGGGTCGGTAGCGCGACAAGGTGGCGCGGACGAGTGCCTTGCCGACCAGGAACTCTTCGCGCGCCCCATCGACGCGGTAGCGCTCGAAGCGCTGGCGCTCGCCCGCGTCGAGAAGCGCGCGATAGGGCGCGTGCAGCGCCGGAGTCACCTCGGGCAGGAAGGTCAGCCAAACGTCGATGCCTTCGAGCTGTATGGTCGACGCAGGCTGCGGGCCGTGACGGTCGGCGGTCGGCAAAGGCGCTCCTCGTGGATTGCGGCAGGTCGGGCGAAAGGGCCGGAGCGGCGGGGCCCCGGCGGGAAGGGTGCGGCTGTTATGGCCGCAGCTTATCGTCCGGTTGAACAGAGGTGAAGCATCAACGGCCCCGGGGGACAATTTGTCTGCCGGCCGGGATGCTCAAAACGAAACGAGGCGCGGTGGTGGCCGCGCCTCGGTGATGTCATGGGATGGAAGGATCAGTTCACACGATAGAGCGGAACGACCGGCTCTTGCCGCTCCTCGACCCGCTCACGCCGGTCGTCGCGGAACTCGATCCGGACGTCGTCGCGGCGCTCCTGGCGGAACTCGCGGCGATCGTCCCGACGCTCTTCCTGACGGAGTTCGCGGCGACGCTCCGCCCGGCGTTCGCGGCGGACATCGTCCCGATCGTCAAACCGATCACGATCCTCGATCCGGTCCCGGTCACGGCGATAACGCGGGCCGTAGATGCCGTCATAGCGGTCGCGCTCGCGATAGAAGCGGCGGGCGCGATAGTGGTCGTCCCAATAGCCGCCGATGGAGAAGCTGATCACCGGTGCCTCGATCGCCCGGATCGCGCGTTCGCCGGTGTAGCGGCGGGGGCCGCCGGCATAGGCGAGGTAGTTCGACGACATCCAGCCGCGCTGGCCATCATAGTCAACGTCGCACCAGGAGCGGTTCTCCAGGCACCCGTAGACGCGGACCCTGTCGCCGCCACCGACGACGTCGACCGCCGGGTAGCGAGTGGAGGGGCCGGCGCGCAGATTGACGTCGGCGGTGGCGATGGCGCGCGCCGCGGCGTCGGCCGTGGCCGGAAGGGCGAAGCCGCCGACGACGGCGAGCAATCCGAGTAGCATCTTGTTCATGGCATGACCTCGCGAAGCTGAGATGGATATCTAGTGTCGCGGTCAGTAAGCCACAGCCTGTCCGAACGGTTCCGGAACAAGATTGTTATCTGTCGTTCAGGATTGTCGTTGCTTCAGCGCTTGGCCTCGATCGTGTCCCACAGAAGCGCGGCGATGTCGGCACCACCGAAGCGCTTGACCTCGCGGATGCCGGTCGGCGACGTGACGTTGATCTCGGTCAGATAGTCGCCGATGACGTCGATACCCACGAACAAGAGGCCTCGCTCCTTCAGCGCCGGGCCGATCCGCTCGCAGATGTCGCGCTCGCGCTCCGTCAGTTCCGTCGCGGTGGCGGTGCCGCCCACGTGCATGTTGGAGCGCGTGTCGCTTTCAGCGGGAACCCGGTTGATGGCGCCGGCATACTCCCCGTCGACGAGGATGATGCGCTTGTCGCCCTTGCGCACGTCGTCGAGATAGCGCTGCACGATATACGGCTCGCGGAACAGGACGCCGAAGGTTTCCATGAAAGACGTCAGGTTACGGTCGTCTTTCCTCAAGTGGAAGACGCCGGCGCCGCCATTGCCGTAGAGTGGCTTCATGACGATTTCGCCGAACTCGGCGCGAAAGGCCGCAACCTCCTCCGGGTCCTTGGTGATCAGCGTCTCCGGCATCAGATCGGCGAATTCCATGACGAAGATCTTCTCCGGCGCGTTGCGCACCGAGGCCGGATCGTTGACCACCAATGTCTTCGGATGAATGCGTTCGAGGATGTGGGTGGAGGTGATGTAGGCCATGTCGAAGGGCGGGTCCTGGCGCAGCAGGACGACATCCATCTCCGCCAGATCGACTTTCTCGGATGGCCCGAGGGAGAAATGATTGCCCTCTTCCTCCCGCAGCTCCATCGCCTCGACCCGCGCGGTGACCTGGCCGCCACGCATCGAGAGCTGCTCGGGCGTGTAGTGGAACAGTTGGTGGCCGCGGTTCTGCGCCTCGAGACAGAGCGCGAAGGTGGAATCGCCCTTGATCGAGATCGAGGCGACATGGTCCATCTGGACCGCGACTTTCAGCGCCATGCGGATTGTCCTTCGCTTTGGAGCGTCCTGCGTCCATTCGAACGCACAAAGGACGCTCCAATATTTTGATTGAGCATCGGAAGGATCCAAAAACCGGATGCCACTTTTGGGTCCGATGCTCTAAACGGCTTTGCGTCGCTTGCGAGGTAGCGCCTCAAGGCTGGCGGGCAATGGCCGGACATCTTGTCATCGTATCCCGAAGCGTGGGTCTGCCGGCTACCCGCTCAGGCGACCCAGCGCCGCCCGGTCGTCTCAAGGCCGAAGAAGCGCGGCGTGCGGGCGTATGTGGCAAGACCCGCGAGCGCGGCGAGCGGTTCGGTGACGACGAATAGCGGGATCTCGCGCATCAGCGCGGAATGCGGCGCCTTATCCTCGAAGGCGGCGCGGAGTTGCTCGGACTTCAGGATCGGGATGATGCGCTGGAAGATGCCGCCGGCAATGAAGACGCCACCGCGCGCCATGAAGATCAGCGCCAGATCGCCGGCGACCCGTCCGAGATAGGTGGCGAACAGATCGACCGCCTCGATCGAAAGGGGGTCCTTCTGGTTCACCGCCGCTTCGGTGATCTCGGCCGGCGTCGTGTGGACCGGCTCCGCCCCGTCCGCCGCCGCGATGGCGCGGTAGAGATTGACCAGTCCGCGTCCGCATAGCACCTGTTCGCCCGACACCCGACCTTCGATGGTCTCCAGATGCGGCCAGATCGCCAGATCCCGCTCGGTGCGCGGTCCAAGGTCGATGTGGCCGCCTTCGCCGGCAACCGGAATCCACATGTTGCGCGCCCGCACGAGGCCCGCGACACCGAGGCCGGTGCCCGGGCCTACCACCACCCGGCTGGCGCCCTCATGGACCTCACCGCCGCCGATCTGCGTCCGCGATTGCTCGCCGAGCGAGGAGATCGCCAGCGCCTGCGCCTCGAAATCGTTGACAACGATCACTTCCTCGATGCCAAGCCCGGCCAGCATCTGTTGGGGACGAATGACCCAGGGCGAGTTGGTGAGGTCGATCTCGTCGCCGTCGATCGGTCCCGCGACGGCCAGCACTGCCGATTTCGGCTGCACCGATGTCTTGTCGAGCACGGTCGCCTGGATGGCGTCGTCGACCGTCTCGAAATCGGCGGTCTGGATGACTGGGAACATCTTGGGCTCGGCGAAGGAATCGAGAAGCAGCGCGAAGCGTGCATTGGTGCCGCCGATGTCGCCGATCAGGATCGGAAATTTCAACGCGTCCGTACCGTCACGCCGTTGTTCCATAGGATGTCCGCTTCAATCGATTCGTATGCCGATCGACATAGGACACTGCCGTGACGAACGCAAAACAAACCGGTTGCGGCCGGGTCAGCGAGTCGGCCGGTTCGTCGGAATCGGTATGGAACCCGATGGCGCATAGGCGAGCCCGACAGAAGCCGGTACGGCCCTCGTGCTCTCGTCGCGGCGATCATGCTGCCCGTCGAGCCCATCGCCGGCGCATTCGCCACCGCGCGGCACTGGCGAGGCATGTCGGCCAGAGTCATCTCCGGCTTGGGTTTCGCCGGCTTGGCGTTCGGCGGTGGCGGCTGCAGGGCCGTGTTGAACCACCAGTCGAGATCGCCGCAGCCATCGCCGCGGCCGGTGGATTTCTGCTCGGTACAATTCGGCGATCCGGGCTGGCAGAACAGCCGGACGTGGAAGTGCTCGTGATGGCCGTAATAGGGCCGCACCTTGTTCAGCCAGGCGCGGTCGTCGCCGGCCGTCTCGCAGAGCTTCTTCTTGATGCCCGGATGGACGAAAATCCGCTGTACCTTGGCATCTTCGGCGGCGAGCTTGATCAGGTCGCGGTAGCGTGAATTCCAGATCCGATCATCGACCTGGAAGGTGCCTTTCTTCAGGACCGAGCGGAACGGGAAATCCTCCCGTGCCGCAGCGGTGAGGCGCGGGGTCGGCATCGGCTGCAGCCAGATGTCGAGATCGAGGCCGATCTGGTGGGAACTGTGCCCCGAGGGCATCGGGCCGCCGCGCGGTTGCGACATGTCGCCGACCAGAAGTCCCGGCCAGATGCCGCGCCGTGCCGCTTCGCGAGACAGGTTCTCGATGAAGGCGACCGTCGTCGGGAGGCCGTAATGCCGGTCGCGCGACAGGCGCATCGCCTGCCAGGTCGGCCCATCGGCCGGAAGCTGGGCCCCGCCCGCAAGGCATCCCTTGGTGTAGAAGCCGAGGCTCTCCGCCGGAAGTGCGGCGGCTGTGTGCTGGGCACTGAAAACCTGTTTCGCGTTCGGCTCGGCGGACGCCTGTCCTGCCGCGGTCAGAAACGCCAGCGCGGCCGCGATACTGGCTGCCGCGCGACGCGTTGGTGAAGCAGGCCGCATGGATGGTCCCTCAAGCTGGATGACGTCGCCGATGCTACGCGCGCCGGATAGCCCGAGGCTTGCCGCGCACGATCCGCGCGACGTGGCCCTGCGTCACGATAGCGCTGACAATCTCGCGACAGGATGTGCCGATTTCATGGCCGCTGGTCAGGCGACCGGCACCCAGTCGCCTGTTTGCCCGGCCGTAAACAGCGCGTCGATCGCCGCCTGGTTGCGGCGGCTGGACTCCAGCGGGAAAACCCCGCCATTTCCGACCACCGCCTCGCCAAACGCCTCGACCTGCAGGCGGTACTGATCCACCCCCGGAAAACGGAAGGTCTGCGTCGACCGGTGGCTGCGATCGTGCAGCAGCACCTTGTCGCCGTCGTAGAGGCTGGCATTGAACGGTGCCGCAAGCTCGATGAACCCCTCGGTGCCGTGGAAGACGATGGTCTGGCGCTGCGCCATGCGGGTCCCGAGATAGACGCTCATCTCGAAATCGCCGAAGTCGACCGTGCCGGTCACGAAAGAGTCGGTGCCGAACGCGTCGTCGGTCACGACCTTGGCTCGGACACGCACCGGCTCCTTGCCGGTCGCGAAGCGCGAGGTGACGAGCGGATAGACACCGATGTCGCGGAGAGCGCAGCCGCCGAGTTCCGGCCGGTTGCGCATGTTGGCGGGGTCGACATTGTGGTAGCTGAACGATGCCTCCACATGGACAAGTCGCCCGATCGCGCCGTCGGCGATGAGATCGCGCACCTTGGCCCACTGCGGGTGATAGGCGACCATGAAGGCTTCGGACACGACGACTCGGGCGTCCTTTGCCGCCGCGATGATGCGGTCGATGTCCGCGGCGGTCATGCCCATCGGCTTCTCGCAGAGCACGTGCTTTCCCGCCGCGATCGCCTTCAGGGTCCAATCCGTGTGCTGGGCCGTGGGCAGCGGCACATAGATCGCGTCGACATCGGGAGATGCAAGCAGTTCGTCATAGCTGCCATAGGCGCGCGGGATGCCGAAGGCGGTCGCGATCTCTTGGGCACGTTCGAGATCGCGGCTGGCGATCGCCGCCAGCGAGCCGTTCGTCGCCTTGCCGATCGCCGGCATCAATTGCTCCCGCGCGATCTTGGCGGTGGACAAGATTCCCCATCTGAGCATGTCGCGTATCCCTCACAGCGTTCGAAATGACGTCGCAAGCACTCTTCCCGACCGTGACCGGCGCACCGCCTGAGCGATGGGCCGGCCGCAACCGCGTGGTCAGCCGCCGAGCACCGCCTTCACGTCCGGCAGATCCTTCAATGGCGTCTGCGGACGCGGGCCGATCTGCCCGATGATATGGCCGGCGGCGGCGACGCCAAGCCTGGCGCTCTGCTCGTGGTCGAGACCCATCGTATAGCCGCGCAGGAAACCGCTGGCGAAAAGGTCGCCGGCGCCGGTCGTGTCGAGGATTTCGGGGATCGCCAGCGCCGGCACCGCAATGCGCTGGTCGCCCTCGACGACGATGCAGCCCTTTTCGCTGCGAGTCACGGCGCAGAAGCGCTTGGTGTCGTTCGCCAGCTGGTCGAGCGCGCTGTCGAGATCGTTCACTTCGTAAAGCGACAGCGCCTCGCTTTCATTGGCGAAGACGATGTCGACGGTGCCCGAGCGCATGAGGTCGAGGAATTCGTCCCGGTAGCGATGGACGCAGAACGCGTCGGAGAGCGTCATCGCGACCTCGCGGCCATTGTCGTGGGCAATCCGCGCCGCCTCGACGATCGCCTCTTTGGCGCGCGGCGGATCCCACAGATAGCCCTCGAAATAGGTGACCTTGGCGGCCGCGACGACGGCCGGATCGATATCCTCCGGGCCGAGCTCGACGCAGGCGCCGAGATAGGTATTCATCGAGCGCTGGCCGTCGGGCGTGACCAGGATCATCGAGCGGGCCGTCGGCGGATGGCCGTCGAGCGGCCTGGTGGCGTAGTGGACGCCGAGGGCCCGGATGTCGTGCGCGAAGATCTCGCCGAGCTGATCGTTGGAGACCTTGCCGAAATAGGCGCCGGTTCCGCCGAGACTGACGAGACCGGCGACGGTGTTGCCGGCGCTGCCGCCGGACATTTCGATGCCGGGACCCATGACACCGTAGAGATGCTCGGCGCGTTCGGTATCGATGAGCGTCATGCCGCCCTTCTGGATCGCCTCGCGTTCGAGAAAACCGTCGTCGGCGCGCGCGATGATGTCGACGATCGCGTTGCCGATCGTGAGAACGTCGTAATCTGTCATGATGGGGTCCGTCGTTGAAATCGCGGCCTTCCTAGCGCGCGGGGCCCCCGTTGGCCAGACGCGGTCCGCCTCTGACAGCGTTGCGGACACCGGCGCCGCTGCCTATCTCGCGGGGCAATGGAAAGGACGCACCGATGATCTTCGCCTCCGCCCGGCTGGCTTTCGCCGATATTTTCTCAGCCCCCTTTCGCGGAGCGTTGTGGAAGGCTCTCGGCCTCAGCGCCATCGTGCTGGTCGCCTTGTGGTTCGGCATCGCGGCGATCGCCGAATGGTTCGCGGTGCCGTTCCTGTCCAATCTGTTTCCCGATGCCCCGTCCTGGGTCGATCAGGCGGGCAGCCTGGCCGGATGGGCCGCCGGTTTCGCATTGGCCATATTGCTGGCCTTCCTGATCGGGCCGATCAGCGCGGTGATCGCCAGCCTGTTTCTCGACGATGTGGCGGAGGTGGTCGAGGCGAATAGCTATCCCGAGGTGTCGGCCGGCACGGCGATGCCGCTGATTCCCGGCCTGATCCTGTCGGTGAAGTTCTTCGGCGTGGTGATCCTCGGCAATCTGCTGGCCCTGGTCCTGCTCCTGGTGCCGGGCATCAACATCGCCGCCTTCTTCGTAATCAACGGCTATCTGCTCGGCCGCGAATATTTCGAGTTCGCGGCGATGCGCTATCGGACCGAGGCGGAGGCGAAAGCGCTGCGCGGCCGCTACGGCACGACGGTGTTTCTGGCCGGCCTGCTCATCGCCGGCTTCCTCGCCGTACCGCTGCTCAACCTTTTGACGCCGCTCTTCGCCGCGGCGCTGATGGTGCATCTCCATCAGCGCGTCTCGCGCAAGGAAGGGGGCCTTATCGCAAGCGAAGCGACGAGCGCGGCCCGCATGGTGCGGGGGTAAGCTGCCGCTTTGGGTTGAAGAACGAACCCGCTCGCGCGGGATGGGCGGCGGCCTCGCCGTTCGCGGACTGATACGAGCGTCATGTGCTGATTGAGCGTCGCCCGGCA
>NZ_JAZHLJ010000229.1:0-1295 GCF_036549495.1 Aurantimonas sp. C2-5-R2 | reverse complement strand
ACTGCTTCGATCAGCCGACGGGTATAGGGATGCCGGGGGTTGGAGAAAATCTGATCGCGAGTCCCGGTCTCGACGATCTGGCCGAGATACATGACCGCGACACGGTCGGAGATGTTCTCGACCACTGCCATGTCATGGGAAATGAACAGATACGCGATGCCGAAGTCGGCCTGCAATTCGCGCAGAAGTTCGAGCACACGCGCCTGCACCGAGACGTCGAGTGCGGAGACGCTTTCGTCGGCGACGATCAGCTTCGGCCGCAGCGCCAGCGCTCGGGCAATGCAGATGCGTTGGCGCTGGCCACCTGAGAACTCGTGCGCATAGCGGCTCATCTGATCCGGCGACAGGCCGACGCGTTCGAACAAGCCGGCGACTCGCTCGCGGCGTTCTGCGCCCGTCGCGATGCCGTGGATCACCATCGGCTCCGCCACAAGGTCGCCCACGGTCATGCGCGGATCGAGCGAAGCGAAGGGATCCTGGAAGATCATCTGGATATCGCGACGCATCGCCTTGGCGTCCTGGCGGGCGAGACCTGCCATATTGCGTCCGCCGACGACGATGTCGCCGCCGTAGGGCACCAGTCCGGCCAGGGCCTTGGCAGTAGTCGACTTGCCGCAGCCCGATTCGCCGACCAGCGACAGCGTCTCGCCCGCGCCGACCTCGAAGGAAACGCCCTCCACCGCGTGAACCCGGCGGTCGACCCGACCGAGAAAGCCCCCGTGAAGGTCAAAATGGACAGTGAGATCGCGCACTGAGACCACCGAAGGCGTTGCGGCGTTGCTTGTGGGTCGCGTCACGACACGCCCGGCCCCGCCGCCGATCCGGGGAACCGCTGCCAGCAATTCCTTCGTATAGGCGGCCTGTGGATCGGCGAAGATCGCCTCCGCCGCGCCCGCTTCCACCATACGGCCCTCGCGCAGAACAATGACGCGGTCCGCCATTTCGGCGACCACTCCCATGTCGTGGGTGATCAGGATGATCGCCGTGCCAAGGTCGCGTTGGAGCTGGCGCAGCAGCTCGAGCACCTCGCCCTGCACGGTGACGTCGAGCGCGGTCGTCGGCTCGTCGGCGATGAGCACGTCGGGCCGCAGTGCCAGCGCCATGGCGATCATCACGCGTTGCCGCATGCCGCCCGACAACTCGTGCGGATGCTGGGTCATGCGGCTGGCTGCTTCCGTGATGCGTACCGCCGTCAGCGCTTCGATCGCCCGGCGCCGCGCCTGCACGCGCGAGACCCGTTCATGCGCCTCGATCGCCTCGACCAGTTGCCGGCCGATGGTCAGCACCGGGTTGAG
>NZ_JAZHLJ010000228.1:0-1312 GCF_036549495.1 Aurantimonas sp. C2-5-R2 | reverse complement strand
GACTGCGGGAACGGCAGGTCTTCACGGGCCAGGACATCCATGCCCAACACTAGATCTAGTGGGTGTGGGAATCAACCGGATAGGCAAGGATTGATAGATGACCTGCCCGGTATTGAACTTGCCGGTCGCGAACATCAGCAGGACCTTCTCGATCGGGGCGATCAACTCCTCGGTCATGCCGTGCAGGGTCAACGCACACATCGGCACGAAGACGCCCTCGGCCTCCTGCGACAGGCCGCTCGTCCACTGGCCGCCGGAGACCGGGTTCGACAAAGTCACCACGCCGTCCTCGCCGGACGACGCCGCGCTCAGGTTGCCGTCCTTGTCGACGGTGATGGTCTGCCCCAGGTTGACGGCCAGGTCCGTCTCCGCGTCGATGCTGCCGTTGGGCACGATGGCGCTGGTCGATACGTAAGCCTGGTAACTCTCGGTCCAGTCGACCTTTGTCGTCTGCATGAAGGTCTGGGTCTTGAACCACAAAACCGGCTCGGCGCCTCCCGCCGTGGTCTTTACCGATTTGAACGCGAAGAGCGACCAGCCCTCGTTCTTGAGGGTGGTGATGTCGGGACCGGACAAAGTGATCTGGATTTCATAAGGTGTCGTCATCGAAATTCTCCTTGGCTGAGGGAATCGCGCGCGGCTGGAACAAAGCTTCTCCGACCGGCGACTGGTTGCGAGCCACACAGCGGAATCACAACCTAGCCAAGCAATTATTAAACATTATTACAATTTTTAGTTGTATTTCTATTGCATGTAGCGCATGCCGTAACGGAATTTATTGCGCAGGAAAGAAGGGCGAGACTTCTCTTCAATGCTCGATGGCGGTCATGCGTTCGAGCAGCACAGCGAGGACGCTCGCCGTCGTCGCCATGTCCCGGCGAGTGATATCCTGGAACAAAATCCTGGCCGCCTCGGCGGAATCCGCCATCGGAAGCTTGTGCTGCGTCATGCTTCCTTGTCCGGTCAGCAGCCAGTCGATGGAGATATCGAGGGTTTGACAAAGAGCGATCAGGTGGGGGACGGAAATGGCCAGGCCTTGTAGCCAGCGACTGATCGCGCTTTCATGCACGCCCAGTTCGACCGCAAGTGCGTAATGCTTGCCGATCTGGCGCGCCTGCAATGCGGCCTTGAGACGTGTTCCCCAATGGTCCACGGCGACGTCCTCGTTATGATGGGCTTCGGAGCACTCTCCTTTGTTACTGAAGCCGCCCCCACAAACCGGGCTCTTGCGCAGGTTGTGTGGTTCATGTGCGCCAGGAGGAACCGTTGGCGAAGAAGATCGAGGTTTCCGCGTCCGTACATTGAACGCTTG
>NZ_JAZHLJ010000227.1:0-1333 GCF_036549495.1 Aurantimonas sp. C2-5-R2 | reverse complement strand
TCGTCGATGTGGTATCTTTCTTCATGGCGTTGCTCTCCGAAGTGGATTCGACACCCCGAGCCTACCGGCTCAAGGCGGGCAACGCCGCCCCCTTCAGAAGTTCAACATCGATCGGGACATTCCCTCTTGACGTGCCGGTTGCGCGGCAGGCCGGTATCGAGCATGGCCAAGGCGTCACGCATTTCTTCCTGCAGGCCACGGATAAACCGGTTCGCGTCGAGCGGCAGTCCGAGCGCTGCGTAATGCGACGCGCGATGCTCGTCGAAGGTAGCGGGCAGATCCTCGTCGGGATTGCGGTAGCGGTTGGCGCCGACCACCCACACCTCCTTGGAGCGCAGTCGCTCGCGCAAAGTCTCCAGAACGCAGATCTCGTAGGTGAGGCGGTTGACGCGCCTTTTGCCCTTCGCATCCGTGTCGATGACCGCATCCCGCCAGAGGGGCCGCACGACGCCTTCGATCGGAATCGTCTCGGCGTCGGGCAAGTGCCGAAGACGCGAGGCGACATGGCGCCTTACCACGCCGAGCGCTTCAATCACTGGTCGGTGGAGTGCATTGTTGGAGCGGAAGTCCAGCGCGTCGAGCAAAGCCGGGACCATGCGGCGGTAGTGTCGCGTATAGGAGCCGCGGATCGTTGTGCGCAGGCTCTTCCTGTACATCGGTCCGGATTGATACTCACGGACCAGATCGTGCAGGGTCTGCTCGCCGGCGACCGGGAACACGACTTGGCGCACGGTGTCGTCGGGCCGGTCGACGGAAGCCTTGGCGATCTCGAAGAGGAGATTGGTTTTTCCGGTCACCTTCTTGAGCTCGTTGATCACCTTCAATTCGACCTTACGCTCGGCGCGGGCGCCGATGGCGTGAACCGTCTCGACCAGAAGCTCGACCAGACCGTCGGTCAGGGCGCGGCCGCGCAGGTGAGCATAGGCTGCAAGCCAGGTCCGGCGCGTCGCCTCGGGCAGGCGACGCAGATCGGAAGGCGGTTGAACCGATATGCGCTGGCGGCAGAGTTCGACCTCATGAGGCAGCGCATCGTCGAACAGGCCGTCCGGCAAGGCGATCTCGCGGATCCCGGCGAGCCGTTCCAGTTCACGCCTGACACTATTGACGCTCGCCTTGCCCGGGTCGCCGCGCACGAAGTTGAGCACGGCCCGCGCCCCCGCGACGGGCTCGTCGAGGTTTTCCTCGGCTTCCACCGTTCGGGCGGGATGCAACAAGGCATCGAGACGCTCGCGCGCGCCATCTGGCGGGAATGTCCCGGTCTCTGTTGAAACTCTGAAGTGGGCGGCGTTGCCCGCCTCGAGCCGTTAGGCTCGGGGTGCCGATTCCACTGAGG
>NZ_JAZHLJ010000226.1:0-1354 GCF_036549495.1 Aurantimonas sp. C2-5-R2 | reverse complement strand
CAGATAGTCCCGGTCGTCCCGTGCGTGCCATTGTGGATCCTCCCAGCGCATCATGACAGCCATCATGTTGCGTTGACCGGTTGAACCCACCATGACGACCTTCTCCACGTGCGGCTCGATCACCGCCGCGGCTGACATCGCATTGCCCGTGGCTTCGATCACCACGATGTCGTCCGGCGACAGCTTGGCGGCGAACGCCTTCAGCAGATCGCGCCGCATGTCGACGCGGCCAAACCGCTTGAGCTTGCCGTCCTCCCATGCCACCGCTTCGCCGAAGCCGCGATGGATATCCAGTCCGATGATGCGCATGCATGCTCCCTCCTTCCGGGCTCGGTTGAAGACGGGAGATGGCGGGCAACACGACACCTACTGATCCGCGCTCACAGCGCATCCGGGAAAGTCGCGAGGGGCGGCCATGTAACGAGCTCGGGCTCTCAGCCCACGGTCTATCGACGGCCTGCCCGCACCTTCGTGCTCCCGGCGCCCCACGTCCCGGATGGGCTCACCATATCGCCGTTCGAAAAGAAGAACAGCGGGACGAAAAAGGCGCCGTAGATCACATACCGGATAACGGCCAGGTCGAAAGAATGAACCGGACCATCAAGGATGCGACCGTCAAACGCTTCCACTACGACAGCCACGATCAACTCCGGCGGCATCTCGCCGACTTTGTCGCCGCCTATAACTTCGCGCGGCGTTTGAAGACCCTACGCGGACTCACTCCATACGAGGCAATCTGCAAAGCCTGGACAGATGAACCGTTCCGGTTCGGCAGCTTGCGCGGCTCGCGGGCATACGGGATCCGTTCCGGAATCTCCCCATGGCCCGCACGTCCTCCAGGCCCAGATGGTCCGGCGAACGGCTGAAATAGCGGCTGAACTCNCCAGGAGATGCCGGTGGAGACTAGATGAACCTGAAAGGCCCGCACGTCCTCCAGGCCCAGATGGTCCGGCGAACGGCTGAAATAGCGGCTGAACTCCGTCACCGCATGGAGGTAGGATCGTTGCGTCGCCGGCGACAGATTGCGGACCGTCATGTCCTCGATCATGCGGCGGCGAAGAGGGCTCACATCGGCCATCGGAGGTGCTCCTGTCTCTGGGATCGGGCTAACAACCACAATCCTCGCAGACAGGAGGACTCTCCTAAAACGCTCGCGCCACTCCCGCGCTAGCGGGTTCGTTCAACAGCCCCACCCGGCATCTTTGCCAGGTCGCGTCGAAGACCCAGGCGATCGCCGCCTTCAGGCCGGTATGGGCATCGGAAAGGGAATGTCCCGGTCTCTGTTGAAACTCTGAAGTGGGCGGCGTTGCCCGCCTCGAGCCGTTAGGCTCGGGGTGCCGATTCCACTGAGGAG
>NZ_JAZHLJ010000225.1:0-1378 GCF_036549495.1 Aurantimonas sp. C2-5-R2 | reverse complement strand
TCCTCAGTGGAATCGGCACCCCGAGCCTAACGGCTCAAGGCGGGCAACGCCGCCCACTTCAGAGTTTCAACAGAGACCGGGACATTCCCCAAGCCTTGCTCTCGTATGTCCGCATGTCCGCCCGCAGGCATGTGGCTTTGATAGGCATGGTGGTTGCTGTCCATAATCGACTCAGAGGCAGTAAACGTCTCCTTGCATCAGCTAATCAAGTTCGGATCGGGCGACACATGCACGATCGAACCCGTTTAGACCTCCATCCTCTTCGGCATGGCATGGGAAGAGGGGCGGTCGGCCGGCAGCGGGACGGCATCGGGCGCATTGCGCCGTATCTTGCCCGGAAAGGCCGCCCGCTCCACCGCGCCCGCCGAGAATGCAGACATAGGCGACGACCCGATTGCTCTCACACACGACATAGGTACGGGAAAACCGGCTCTCGTTCTTCAAGGCGCGGCTTTTCAGCCAGTCGTTCAGGGGTCGGTTCGCCGCAGTCGAAGTCGGACAAATCGTGATCCGTGGTCAGCGGAACCGGTGCCGACAGCCGCTTCCCTACTGGATCGGGTGTTATGTTTCCCATGCCGGGACCCGACGCAACAGGGCTCGCAGCTTAGGCCCGGGGGCGGGGGGATTGTCGAGCGCCTGCATGAAGGCGTCGTAGCGCTCCGGATCGAGAGCGAACAGGCGCTGCACCAACAGCACATCGATCGCAACATCCCTGGCGTTTTCGACCATGAATTCGGTTCGCGTCTTGCCCAGAACGGCGGCCGCCTCGTCGATGAGGTGGCGGGTCTGCGTCCCGATGCGCAGATTAATGCTGCCCTTGGTCTCGGCGGCCGGAATCCGTTCCGCAACCGCCAGTGGGGCGGCGCTCGACCTGTCTGACGATGAGCGAGGTGTTGTCATGGGGTTAAAATGAGAGGTTTTACCTACAATGCCGATACCACGGGCTGGCCAAAAAACCGTATCGCGCTTGAAGCATAACGCGAGTGTTTTTGGACACAATCAGTCCCCGGCAAGCTTTTGCGCCAGGAGTTGCGACATGACCCAGCCCTCAATCGCGTCTCTTGTGATAAGTCCGTCGAAGCGCCCCAATCTGTCAGTTATAACAGCAGTTTCATTGCTCTTCTCTATCATATTTTTATATACTTCTTCGGTTGATTCTGTTGCCGAGAAATTCAATCTGGAAGCATCTGTCGATTCTGCGCGCTTTATCGGATTCTTGAGGACTACGCCAAGTTCTGTTTTCATAATCTGGGATGATAAACCCTCCTCAAGTGAGGCACCATATGAAACTAAGAGGCCGTTTCGAAACCCTGCCAAGACCAGCCTCCATGGTTCACCCGGGACGCCCAAACCCGCGGAAATCGGGTATCATGTCATT
>NZ_JAZHLJ010000224.1:0-1381 GCF_036549495.1 Aurantimonas sp. C2-5-R2 | reverse complement strand
GGGGCCAGGCCGCGCAGCCACGCAACGCCGCCGCCAACCGGGCAAGGCCGGCCGCACCGTCGCGGGGCGTGCCGCAGATGAAGACCACCGGAACGGGCGGCGCCGCCCGTGCCCCCAAGGCCGAATCCGAAAGCTGGGAAGAGTTCTGAGCCGCATCCTTCTCGGGCCGCTGACCGGAGTACCACGACACACCACAATCAGAGCCGGCGGAGCCTCAACCCTCGCCGGCTTTGTCATATCCGCCGACGGGCAGAAGTGGAGCAGACGCGAGTGCGCACCGGTGGCTTTAATTCCGTCTCGAAAGAAGCCTTCAGCGACGAAACAATTTGGTAAGCATTTATAACGAATGTCTGCTCCGGAGAAGGATGGCCGCAAAAGCTGTGTCGATCGTGCCGCGAATTCCGCCGAGAGGTTCGGCGGTGTCGGGTTCCTGTCGCCAGCTGTTGTCGGCCACTCGATTATATCTTTGGGGGGAACTCATGCGATTGGCCAACATCAATATTTCCAGGAAGATCACCGCGGCCTTCGCCGTCATGGTGCTCGGAGCCGCGATTATGGGCTCGGCCATTTTCATATTTATGGAGAACGTCCAGAGCGCCGGCAAGGCCAAGGACGTCTATATGGCCGTCGAGGACACGGCGATGGAGGCGCGTTTCGCAGTCGCCCGCCAAGAGGGGTCGCTGCGCGGGTTCATGATCACGCGTGATCCGTATTTTGCCACACGGACGAAGGACCACTACCAGACCTTTTTGAAGCACGTGGCCGATCTTCGCGCGCGAGCCGGCGCGGAACCTGACATGTCCGGTCGTCTGATGGTGCTCGAGAAGGCCATGAGCGCGTGGCATACGGAAATCGCCGATCCGGTGATCGAGTTGGCCGCGAGCCCGGTGAGTTACCCGCGCGCGCTGGACCTCTTCAATTCCGGCAAGGCCGACGAGTTCATCGAGCCGGTGGAGGAGACCCTGGATGCGATCCGGGCTCGACAGGACGAGACGATCGCAGAGGCGACCGCAGTCGAGGTCAGTCGGAACAGCATGGTGAAATGGGCCGTAGTCCTCGGCATGGGGTTCCTCATCATTTCGGCGGCCGGGCTTGGCTGGCTCCTGTCTCGGGGAATCGCCACTCCGATTAACGCCATGACCGACGTGATGCGGCGGCTGGCGGACGGAGACAAGACCGTTGTGATCGCGGGCGTTGGCCGCAAGGATGAGATTGGGGCGATGGCCGCCGCGTTGGAGAGCTTCAAGCAGGCGGCGATTGAGCAGGAACGTCTTGAGAGCGAGGCGGAATCAGCGCGGATCGACCAGGAGCAGGCGAAGACCCGTCAGGCGGCGCTGGACAATGCCAAGGCCGAGGATCTGCGCGTCTTCGTCGGCGTGGT
>NZ_JAZHLJ010000223.1:0-1445 GCF_036549495.1 Aurantimonas sp. C2-5-R2 | reverse complement strand
GTATCCGAGCCTGATCAACCTCACATCCGGTTGCCGCACGTAGCGGCTACACCAATATCCCGCTTCCGGCGGGCAAAGGCTCAGGAGGACGAGACCATTCTGAATGGCGGCATTTTAGGCCAGGACCGCGACCGGTTCGTCCACCTGGATCCGCCGGGACTGATCAAGCCCCGGAAGATGGCAGGATTTGTTGAAGTGGATCGCCTCAGACGGTTTTCATGATCGCGCCCTCGATGAGAACGCCCGCGGTGACATATTTCCACAGCGCGACAAGCAGCTTGCGGGCGAGCGCGACGATTGTCATTTTCTTCAGACGGCCGCCATTTCGCCTCACCCGCTCTTGGAACCAGCAGGTCAGCGCAGAGTTCGGCTGATGGCGCAACCACAGCCAAGAAAGCTGAACCATCGTCGTTCGTAAGCGCGGATTACCTGCTTTCGAGACGCCCTGTTCACGGTCGATCGATCCGCTTCTCCAAGGTGTCGGTGCCAGCCCGGCATAGGCTGCAAGCTTTCGCCGATTGTCGAAGTGCCGGTACAGACCTTCCGCGTACAGGATGGCAGCGAACTCGGGGCCAATTCCTTTGATCTCAAGCAACATTGCGGCTGACGAAGGCATGTCCTCCCGCTTCTCGGTCACGAGCGCGTCACGGTCCGCCTCCACAGTCTTGATCTGCTCGATCAACAATTCGAGCCGGTCGAGTTCACGGCATATTTGGGCTTTGAGATGACCGGGCAAAGCGTGGCCATCGCCGGTACGTAGCTCTTCCAGCCGCTCGCGCCGGTCACGACGCAACGGCGCATAGGCGGTGATGCCCTGGTTAAAGAGCAATCCTTTGATGCGGTTGATGTGAAGCGTCCGCTCGCCGACCAGCGTCTTGCGTTCGCGGCAGGTTCGGCGACGATCCTCTTCCTCGGGCGTCGGCACCTTGACCATTGAGCAGACACGCGGTTCGCCCCGATTGTAGGCCAGCAGCGTACGCACCAGCGTCTCGCCATCAATCTTGTCGGTCTTCACCCGGCGTCGCCGGCGCGACACCGCAATCGAGGCGGCATCTACAACATGGCTTTCAATCCAGTCTTCCCGGCGCAGACATCGATCGATCCAGAAGCCGTCAAGACCAGCCTCCTCGATCACCACGAGCGGATAAAGTTTGCCCGTGCGCGCCTGTGCTTTCTCGCGCAACACGCCAAAGCGCGCAAATAGCCCGGCAATGTCGCCGCCGACAACCGCGTACCGCGACATCTTTGCGCCGCCGCCCGGCGACAAGGATGTGATCAGCCAAGTCGATTTGCTCAGTTCCAATGAGACGAAGATCGCGCCAAGATCGACGCGGATAGCGGCGGGCACTTCGAGTTGGTCAGTCGTAACAGGCATGATTACCTCCACAGAGTGTTGCAGCAGTTGCACTCTGTCACAGCGCCTGCCGCTATCCCCATGGGATCTG
>NZ_JAZHLJ010000222.1:0-1461 GCF_036549495.1 Aurantimonas sp. C2-5-R2 | reverse complement strand
GGGCGGATTCAACCGGTCGTCGCAACACTTCGACAATGGAGGTTGCGGTGAAGAAAATGGAACAAGATGTCGAACACGGTGTCCAATCCGATCGTCGATCTCCAGGGCGGCCTACCGCGGCGGGGCGGGCAGGCTACCAACGGTTCTGGTCGGGGATCGGCCTTGGGTTGTCAAGCGAGGAGGCCGCTATCGGGGCAGGAGTATCTTCAGCCGTGGGCGTACGATGGTTCCGGCAAGCGGGCGGAATGCCACCGTCACATCTGTCGCCCTCTGCAAAATCGCTGTCGGGGCGTTACTTATCGTTCGCCGAGCGCGAGGACATCGCACTCCTGCACGCGCAAGGCCAAGGCGTACGCTTGATTGCCCGACAGTTACAGCGAGCGCCAAGCACGATTTCCCGTGAGTTGCGGCGCAATGCCGCGACGGGTGCCGGCACTATCGACTATCGAGCGACAACGGCACAATGGCATGCTGATCGGGCTGGGCGACGTCCAAAGGCTGCTAGACTGGCGATCGATGCACGACTGCGGGATTACGTGCAGCACAGGCTGTCCGGTATGATCGCCGGCCCGGACGGCGTACCCGTTCCAGGGCCGATGGTGCCGTGGAAAGGCCGTCGTCATGGACCTCGCCAGGATCGGCGATGGGCTACGGCCTGGAGCCCTGAGCAGATCGCACGCCGACTACCCCTCGATTTTCCAGAAGATGGGACAATGCGCATTTGCCACGAAGCCATCTATCAATCGCTATATGTCCAGAGCCGGGGCGCGCTACGCCGTGATCTGGCTGCCTGCCTGCGCACCGGCCGGGTCCTACGCCTTCCACGAGCACGTACTCACGGACGAGGCAAATCCTTCATCCCACCGGACTTCCTGATAAGCGAACGCCCAGCAGACGTTGCTGCGCGGGCCGTGCCGGGGCATTGGGAAGGGGACCTCATCCTGGGGCTGGGTAGTTCTGCGATTGGGACGCTGGTCGAGCGCACGACACGATTTACTATGCTGCTTCACCTGCCTCGCATGGCAGCTCATGGCAGCGAACCACGTATCAACAACGGCCCAGCGCTTGCCGGACATGGCGCCGAAGCGGTGCGCGATGCTATCTCTCGTGCGATCGTTACTCTGCCGGAACAGCTCCGCCGTTCGCTGACCTGGGATCAGGGCGCCGAAATGGCGCAGCACGCCCATCTGCGGATCTCTACCGGCCTTCACGTTTACTTCTGCGACCCGCACAGCCCATGGCAGCGCGGTACCAACGAAAACACCAACGGGCTGCTGCGCCAGTATTTTCCCAAGGGCACGGATCTCAGTAGTCACAGCGCGCAGGACATCCAAGCGGTGGCGACAGCACTCAACGGTAGGCCCCGGAAAACCCTCGGTTGGAAGTCTCCAGCAGAAACCCTCGCGCTTCTCTTGGAAGCGAGTATTATAGCACCTGTTGCGACGACCGGTTGAATCCGCC
>NZ_JAZHLJ010000221.1:0-1497 GCF_036549495.1 Aurantimonas sp. C2-5-R2 | reverse complement strand
TCTCGATCGATGCGCCCATCATCCATGACCTCCGAATCATGGTCGCCCATGGATTCAGAACTCGTCGAAAGACGCAACTGTAATGTTAGGCGCTAACGTTAGCTTCTGCGGGAAGCGGACATTCAGCACAGGGTAGCGGGCCGTTGTCCTCTTGAAATGCTGAAGCGACGGAAAATTGACCTTACTTTCAGAACGTGGGACGCAGAGGGACTGTTGCCGTCCACAATGCCGCACCTCGAATGCCGTTGCGAGAGTTTCGAAGACGCGTTCATTATCAACTGGGTCTTATGATTAGAAAGCAATCCGACTGAGATGAGTGATGGTCTGTTTTCGGGCTACGCAGCTCGCACCCGCGTTCCACGTTCCACGTTCAAGAGTGAGATTGCCGCTGGACGAAGGTATCAGTATCGGCAGCCTCTCAACTCTCCTTAAGCTTCTCAAAGATGATCCGCCGCCTAAGACGCATGTTGACCTCTATCGAGGTCATTCCAAACGTGAGTACCGCATTCATCCAAGTCTGTTTCGGAAAGGCGCCCCGCGCAAAGATGAAAGCAACCTGCTTAGAGAGCTCATTTCGGCACACCCTAGCGAGTTCAGTAGTGATAAAAGCACTTTTGAGCGTCTTGTGCGCATGCAACATTATAAGATGCCAACGCGCTTGCTGGATCTATCTTTCAACCCGCTCGTGGCAATGTACTTTGCGTGCTGTTCCAACTGCGATTTAGTCGGACATCTGATCCGTATTCGCGTTCCAAAAACATCTATTAAATACTATGATAGCGATACCGTCAGCGGGCGTCAGCGGAGTTTCTAATCTCGCTTATCTTACACCTGAAGAGCGAAATTATTTCCGCAAATGCAAATTTGACCAAGAAATCTATCAGGACAGCTCTGGTCTCAGGCTGCATCATTTCATAAAAGCGGAAAAGCCGTATTTTCTGCGGAAACTAAAGCTGTCTGACTTAAAAGGAATTGTTCCAGTCAAACCAATTCTGAACAATCGGCGTATTCTAGCTCAACAAGGTGCATTTTTACTTTTCGGTCTTCAGTCAGAAATCAAAATTAAATCATATAGATTCATGCGAATAGATAGATTCAGGATATTTGGTAATAATAAAAAACCTATATTTGATGAACTTGATCTATTAAACATAAACGAAAGCACGATGTTCCCAGAAATTGGGTATGCTGCAGGTTACCTTTCGCGAAAAACGACACCTGTTACAGGATTACCTGACGAAATCGGCTAACATTGAATTATTAAATTCTATAATCTGCGAATTTAGCCGCGTCTCTAGAATGGCGTCGCGGGGTTCGTGAATGGTTTAACTTGGGCAAGTGGCGCGCAGACGACTGCGCCAGTTCCGCTTCCGCGCAATTCAGCTCAGAAGCAGACCGACAGCTATCTTGAAGGGTTTCGGGCGCCGCGAGGCGTACGAAAGTCGCCGAAGAACGAATCCGCGGGATGTCGGTCATTGAGTTATGGGGTTTTCGGCT
>NZ_JAZHLJ010000220.1:0-1498 GCF_036549495.1 Aurantimonas sp. C2-5-R2 | reverse complement strand
GCGTCACATTCACAGACGGCGTCGCCACGCAGGGCGCCGACAACCGCGCCGCTTGATCAAGCCGCGTCACCCAAAATCGGCCATAGCTCCCGACGCAAGCAAGGGGGCGGCATCGAGGGAGCCGGCATTGAGTATGGCTCCGACCTGCTCAAGCGTGGCAACGATCATCGCCTGCTGCCAATCCGGCAATGTCTCGAACTGGGTTGCAAATGTCTTTTGAAGAGGATCGGGGGCGGCTGCCAGAAGCGCACGTCCAGAGCCGGTTGCGGATACCCACACCACGCGTCTGTCCTGCACGCCGCGCGTGCGCGTAACCAATCCTTGAGCCACCAGCTTATCAACCAGAGAGGTTGCCGTTGCCTGTCCGACACCCGCTCTCTTTGCAATGGCCTTCGACGTTACGCGGTCGGCGGAAGCGACGATTTCCAGGACGATCAACTGTGGTGTCGTCAGCCCCGTTTCACGCGCGAGAGAACGCGCGTTGAGCTCTGTGGCACGTAGAATTCGGCGCAAGGCGATGAGGCTGGTCTTTGTTCGATCTTCCATGTCGATCTCTTTGTGCCAGAATCCAGAGTGGCGGCAAAGCATACCCCTTGAATGGAAGGTAAGCAGTATATGAAACTCAAATGAAATTGATCTTCGGGATCGAGCAACAATTGGCGGATTCAAGCGGTCGCCGCAACACCAATTGTGTTCACTCATGGCAGCAACTCGTCAAGCGCCTCTGCGCGATACTGTTGAAAAAGTCGGCAATTGCCAAGGTCGATGAGGGCTGATTCACTCGGGTCATCAAGGAGGCATTGCCATGATGGGTGAACGGCGGGTCGATCAGACGGCTCTACGAGTTCTCGTTGGAAGGACACGTTCCGTCGAACCACCTGCTGAGGTCGATCGACCGCTTCGTGGACCTGTCGGATCTGCGGGCGCATCTGGCCCCGTTTTTACAACCTGCTCAACCTGTATCTCTCGATTGTCCTCGACCTCTTCTCCCGCGCGTTGTCGGCTGGACCACCAACGACCGGCTGCATCGAGCCTTGGCCCTCTCGGCTCTCAGGAAGGCTCTGGTCATGCGCCAGCCGGCTGCGAGTCTAATCCATCATTCGGACCGCGGCAGCCAATACTGCGCTGTGGACTATCAGGGCGAACTCCGCAGAAACGGCATCCGGATCTCAATGTCGGGCAAGGGAAACTGTTACGATAACGCCATGGTCGAGACGTTCTTCAAGACCATCAAATCCGAGCTGATCTGGCGAACGCGCTTCCAGACCAGGCACGATGCCGAGCAGGCCGTTGCCCGCTACATCGACGGCTTCTACAATCCTGTAAGGCGACACTCCGCCCTCGACTATCAAAGCCCGGTGCACTTCGAAAACCGCGCCGCAAATGAGCAAATGCCTCTCCATCAAAGCGGCTCTTGCGCATGTTGTGTGGTCTTGAGGCGTCGCGACTCTTTCTAACACCGCAGATGATGCGGTGGAGGAAGCATGCCTCAAATATC
>NZ_JAZHLJ010000022.1:0-58492 GCF_036549495.1 Aurantimonas sp. C2-5-R2 | reverse complement strand
GCAACATCTGCGACCTGTTCGAGCCCGAAGAATGTTGGAACTACCTCAAGGCCGCTGGCTATGTTGCAGATTAATCGCCTGACGCTCTAGCAGGTGCTTCAGCAGCTTCCGACCCCATCCAGGACATTCGTCTGATTACGAAAGCCGGCGGCGCAGGGCCCTGTTACCGGCAGCATTGCGCCCGAACCGCTTGACGCGGATCCGGTCGATCAGTGAGAATGATGGCGTAGATTGGTCTGTCCGTCTTGGTCTCATCTGGAATGTGCGCACCAACCTTTTGATATCTATGCCAACCGCAACGCCGCGCGGAATCCGCACGGCGCCCGGTTGGTGAGCTCGAGTTCGCCACCCAGCTTTTCGGCGCAAAGCTTGGCAATGGAGAGACCGAGGCCGCTGCCGACAGATGAGCGGTTGGCGCCGCGAAAGAACCGGTCGGTGGCGCGCTCGATCTCACCGGGCGGCATTCCGGCCCCCTCGTCCTCGACCACAATGGCGTTCTCGGGCGACCATCGCAGAACGACGGCGCCGCCTTTCGGCGAATGGTTGACGGCGTTCTCAACGAGATTGCGCACGGCCAGGGCCAGCAAAATCTCCTTCGAGATAATCTCGACGCCGTCGAGGGAGGCGTCGAAAACCAGCCGCCCGCCCATCGCCTCGATCCGCCCGACCAGGTCGGAGACCGTATCGCGCAGGAAGCGGGACAACGGGATCGTCCCCGAGCGGGCACTGGCAGCAGCCGCCTCCGCCTCCGCCGTCTCGAGCAACTGCTGAACCAGACGCGAGGTCCGATCCACCGCCGTGACAATCTGCTTGAGCGCGGCGGTCCGCACCACCTCCTGATCGGTCTTCAGCGAGATTTCGGCTTGCGTTTTCAGTCCCGCGAGCGGTGTGCGCAGTTCATGGGCGGCGTAAGTCAGGAAATGCCGCTCGCGCTCCCGTGCCTCCTGAACACGTCCAAAGAGGCCGTTGAGCGCCGCAACAACCGGTCGAATCTCCGTGGCCGCGTGGTCGGCGTCAATCGGATGCAGGTTCTCCGCCTCGCGTTGCGCCAGTCCCGCGGCCAACCGGTCGAGGGGGCGCATGCCGCGGCCCACCCCGAACCAGATCAACGCCGCGAGGGTCGGTACGATCGGCACCATCGGCAGGAGCAGGCCCTTGACCACGTCGCGGACCAGCCGTGCCCTTATATCGAGATTGTCACCGACCAGCACCTGAACGCCAAGCTTGGTGTTGGTGACCGCGTAGACACGCCAGGCCCGCCCATCGATGACCCGTTCGGCGAATCCATCGGCATGGTCGGAGAGGCGCTGGTTCGGTGCGCCGTCGGAACGCCCGATCAGCGAACCGGTCAGCGACCAGATCTGACAGGTCAATTGCCGCTCGTAAGGACTGCGCGGATCGACGGCGATGACGGGAGGCTCAAGGGTGGCCGTCGCGACGTCGATCTCCTGGCTGTCGATCAGCGACGATACCATCCGCGCGGCCTCCATGAGCCGGGCATCCAGAACCCGCTCCACTTCGGCCCGCGTGTTGAGATAGATCCACGCCGTCGCCGACAGCCAAACGAGCCCCGTCATCACGACCAGGATGATGAACAGCCTGCCCTTGAGAGATCGCATCATCGACCGGCCTCCCGCAGCCGGTAGCCGACACCGCGCACCGTCTCGACGACGCTTCTGCCGAACTTGGCCCTCAGATTATGGATATGGACCTCGACCGCATTGCTTTCGACGCCTTCCTGAAAACCGTAGAGCTTCTCTTCCAGCTGGGCCTTGGACAGGATCGTGCCGGGCCGTTCCATGAGCGCATGCAGAAGCTTGAACTCGCGGCGCGAAAGACGCACGTCCTCGCCGCCGCGCGTGGCGAGCATCTTGGCCGGATTGAGGCGCACGCCGTCCCATTCCAGATGGGCCGTCGGGCGATTGCTGGCGCGTCGAACCAGCGCCCGCAACCGCGCTGCGACCTCGTCGAGATCGAACGGCTTGCCGAGATGATCGTCGGCCCCGCCATCGAGCCCCTCGACACGATCGGCAACGGTATCGAGCGCCGTCAGCAAGAGAACGGGCGTCGCGTCGCCGCGCCCGCGTATCGTCGCCAGCAATTCGTGGCCGGACCCGTCCGGCAGCATGACATCGAGGACAATCGCATCGAAGCCACCCGACCGCAACGCGGCGTCCGCATCGCCGCGACACGTCGCCAGATCGGCGGTGAAGCCGTTCATCTGGAGGCCGACCGTCAGGCCGTTGCCGAGGATCTCGTCGTCCTCGACGATCAGAATGCGCATGCGTCGTCCTTCTCGATCTGAACGTGGCGTCGTTTTCCCTGCTCGCCTGCCCAGCTTAAGGCTGCCTTAAGCTGGGCAGGCGATCTCACCCCCGCAACGACGCAATGAGGGGTCGCCCATGAGATCGATGACGATCTTCTTTTCGCTTTGGCTTTTTCTGCCTCTGGCATCGGCTCTTGCCCAGACGGCGCCGCTGCCGGTGGACACGGCGTTCGCGTTCTCCGCGAACAAGACCCCGGCCGGAGGGCTCGAGCTGCGATGGGAGATCGCCGACGGCTATTATCTCTATCGTGATCGCATCGCGGCGCAAACGACCGATGGCCGCAATGTCCCGATGACGACCCCGGCCGGAGAGCCGAAGGACGATCCCTATTTCGGTCGGATGGAGGTGTACCATCGCTCGGCCGAGGCCTCCGCCGAGCCGGCCGCCATCGCCGATCTCGGTGATGCACCGGCCGTAACCGTCAGCTACCAGGGCTGCCAGGACGACGGCATCTGCTACCGGCCGCAGACGAAGACGTTCGATCTCGCGGCGCTGTCGGCGCAACCGACGACACCCGGCAAGGCCGAGGACGCGCTGAACCGCCTCGTCCGGGGCGAAAGCATCTGGAAACGTCCGTCGGTGTCCGCGGCGGGCGACGAAACGAGCGTTGCCACCGCCAACGCCCCGGCCTCCTCCGCCCCGCAGGCCGGGACGCCGGTGGCCACGACGATCAGCAACCTTCCGCAACCTTCGGCGGGCACGCCCGGCATCGCGATCGACCGATCGAACCGCGGTTTCGTCGCCGATCTGCTCGCCGATGGCGGCGCGGCATGGGTGGTTGCGATGTTCTTCGTCCTCGGTCTCGGACTGGCGTTCACGCCTTGCGTCTTGCCCATGTATCCGATCCTGGCGGGTCAACTCAGCCGTGGCGGCGAGCGGCTGTCGGCCGGTCGCGGCTTCGTGGTCTCCGCGACCTATGTCGGAGCGATGGCCGCAGCGTTCGGGCTTCTCGGCGTCGCTGCGGCATGGTCCGGCCAGAATCTACAGATCGCGCTGCAATCAAAGGCCGCGATCCTGTTCGTCTCGGCGCTCTTCGTCGTTCTGGCACTGTCGATGTTCGGCCTGTTCGAGCTGCGGCTTCCCGCCGCCTGGACAAACGCGATCGCCCGAAAGGCGCCGGGATCGCGCGGAAGCCTCTCGTCCAGCGCCGCGCTCGGATTCACCTCGGCGCTCATCGTCGGCCCTTGCGTAACGGCCCCCCTCGCCGGCGGTCTTCTTTATATCGCCCAGACGGGCGATGTCGGCCTCGGCGCGGTCGCACTGTCCGCGCTCGGGCTCGGCCAGGGCATTCCCCTGATCGTCTTCGGCACGATCGAGTCAAGGGCGCTGCCGAAAGCCGGCCGCTGGATGGTGCTGGTCACGCGCGCCTTCGGCTTCGCCTTTCTCGGCCTGGCGATCTGGATGATGTCGCGGATCCTGCCGCCGACAGCCACGCTCGGCCTCTGGTCGGCGCTGCTTCTGGGTGCCGGCGTGTTCCTCGGCGCGTTGGACGTCCTCGGCAGCGAAGCCGGCGTTCCGCAGCGGCTGGCCAAGGCCGGCGGCTTCGCCGCGATGCTCTATGGCGCGATTCTGGCCGTCGGCGCCGCCGCCGGGGCGGACGATCCGCTACGCCCGCTGGCAAGTCTGGCTACGGCCGGACCGGCGGCACCAAGCGAAAAGCCGATCTTCCGCAAAGTGCGGGATTCGGCGGACATGGCAGCGTTGGTTCGCGCGGCCGACCGTCCGTCGCTCATCTACACCACCGCCGAATGGTGCGTGACCTGCAAGGTCATCGAACGGAACGTCTTCGGCGACCCGACCGTCAGAGCCGAGCTTGCCGGATTCCAGTTGCTCGAACTGGACCTCACCGAGGACGATCCCGCCCGGACCGCGCTGATGAAGGAGTTGGACGTCGTCGGTCCGCCCACCATGCTCTTTGTCGACAACCAAGCGCGCGAGGTGCCCGGTTCCCGGCTGATCGGCGATATCACGGCCAGCGGTTTTCTCGCCGCGGCCCGCCTGGCGGAGGGTAGCTGATATGACGGCCATCAGCCTCGGCCCCCTCGTCTTCGCCGGTGACCGGCTGGCCGCGATCCTCGCCATCGTCGCCTTTCTCGGGATCGCGGCGATCGTGGCGGGCCGGATCGACCCGCGCATCGGCAACTGGTCGCTGGCCGTGGTCGTCGTCGGCTTCGTGGCGGCGCGGCTCGGCCATGTCGCCGCGAACTGGGATAGTTTCGCGGAGGCCCCGCTACGGATCTTCGCTGTTCAGGAGGGCGGATTTTCCTGGATTGCCGCCATCGCGGCCGCGGCCCTTTACACCCTCTACGCCTGCCGCGGCGCGAAACTGCGCGCCTGGTCATTTGGAACGTTGGCGGCCGCGTTCGTCATCTGGAACACCGCCTGGCAACTGACCGCCACGACCAGCGCGGTCGCCGCTCCGATGACCGCCTTCGCCACGCTCGATGGCGGCGAAGCGCGCCTGTCCGACTTCGAGGGCAAACCCGTGGTGCTCAATCTCTGGGCCAGCTGGTGTCCGCCCTGCCGTCGGGAAATGCCGATGATGGCGCAAATGGCCAAGGAGCGCGGTGATGCTTTCTTCGTCTTCGCCAATCAGGGCGAAGGCACGGATACGGTCCGCCGCTATCTCGAACAGACCGGGGTGCAGATCGACAACGTCCTGCTCGACCAGGCCAACAGTTTCGCCCGCCACTACAGCGTCGCCGGCTATCCCGCGACCCTGTTTCTCGACAAGACGGGAACCCTTCAAACGATGCATTTCGGTGAAATCTCGCGGGAAATCCTGGCCTCGACCCTTTCCGACATCGCAAAGAAGGATGACTGACATGTCCGGATGGACCATCGCCATTCGAGGAAGCCTCCTCGGCGCGGCGGCGCTTCTCTCCGCCTGCTCGACGACGAGCAATCCTTCGCGCGTCGCCCTCGGATATGCGGGCAGCTCCGACGACGATCCGCGTATCTCGCGCTACTACGGCGGCGTTGTCGATCAGGGTTGGGCGATTCCGGCGATCCAGCCGGACGTCGTGGAGCAGCGCAATATCCGGCAGGTCGTCGATTTCGACACCAAGGAACCGGCCGGCACCATCGTCGTCGATCCAAAGAACCACTTTCTCTACCTGGTGATGGAGAACGGCAAGGCGATGCGCTACGGCGTCGGCGTCGGCAAGGCGGGCTACGCCTTTTCGGGCACGGCCACCATCGCCCGGAAGGCGAGCTGGCCGGGATGGACGCCGACGGCCAACATGATCCGGCGCGACCCCGAGCGGTACGGCCCGCATGCGGGCGGTGTTTCAGGTGGCCTTGGAAATCCGCTCGG
Source organism: Aurantimonas sp. C2-5-R2 (assembly GCF_036549495.1). Classification (NCBI taxonomy): domain Bacteria; kingdom Pseudomonadati; phylum Pseudomonadota; class Alphaproteobacteria; order Hyphomicrobiales; family Aurantimonadaceae; genus Aurantimonas; species Aurantimonas sp. C2-5-R2. Next base: position 52,849 of record NZ_JAZHLJ010000022.1, on the reverse strand, counting down.
CGCGCGGGCCATGTACCTTTACCGGAACGGCCAAGACACGCTCTACCGCGTCCACGGGACCAACGAGCCCTGGACGATCGGTCAATCCGTGTCGTCTGGCTGCATCCGGATGGTCAACCAGGATGTCATCGACCTTGAACAGAGGACTCCGGTCGGCACCCGCGTCGTGGTGCTCGACGGAAGCGAGACTCCGGGGTCCGTGTAATCGCCTGTCAGCCCCGGCACGCGCCGCAGCCCCCCAGCGGCGAATTGCGGCGTCGGATGCGGATTCACCGCCGCCGCGTCAAAGCCGATCACCCATGCCAACCAAAAGGTCTTTCGATTTGTCTGCAACTCTTCTGCGCATCAGCGCCATCGCGCTGGCGACATTCACGCTGGCCGCCTGCTCGACATCGTCTCAGCCGACCCAGCAACTGGCCTATGCCGCGCCCAAGCCGCCCGTCGACCCGCGCGTCGCCCGGATGTATGGCGCGGTGACCGACGACGGCTGGCAGATTCCGGCTGTCGATCCGAAAAACATGGACCCCCGCAACATTCGCCAGGTGGTCGACTACGAAACGACGGAGCCGGCGGGAACGATCGTCGTCGATCCCCGCGCCCGCTTCCTCTATCTCGTCATGGAGAATGGCAAGGCCATGCGCTACGGCGTCGGCGTCGGCAAGGCGGGCCTGGAGTTCACCGGCAGCGGCATCATCAAGCGCAAGGCGGCATGGCCGCACTGGACGCCGACCCAGGACATGATCAAGCGCGAGCCCGACAAATATGGCGGCGCCCTGCGCGACGGCATGGACGGCGGCATCGACAACCCCCTCGGAGCCCGGGCCCTGTATCTCTACAAGGACGGCAAGGACACGCTCTACCGCATCCACGGTACCAATCAGGAATGGTCGATCGGCAAGGCCGTCTCCTCCGGCTGCATCCGGATGCTAAACCAGGACGTTATCGATCTCAACAGCCGTGTCCCGAAGGATACGCGGATCGTCGTGATCTGATTGCCCAACCAAAAAGGAACTCCCGCCATGACCATTCCATCCATCTCCCGCCGCAAGCTGATCGTCGCCTCCGCTGTCCTCGCCGGTACGCCATTTTTGTCCCGGACGGCCTTTGCCGAGGTCGATCCGATGTCGAAGGAGGCCGTGCTGTTCGATCCGCAGGTTCCCGTCCTCGGCAACCCGAAAGGCGACGTGACCATCGTGGAATATTTCGATTACCAGTGCCCCTACTGCAAAAAGGCCCATCCGGACGACATGCGGGTGGTGCAGGAAGACGGCAACGTCCGCTTCGTCATGAAGGACTGGCCGATCTTCGGCCCCCCCTCGCTCTATGCGGCGCGCCTGACGCTCGCCGCCGGCTCGGGCCACGCCAAGGCAATGGCCGCCTTGATGGCGACCAAGGGCAAGCTGACGCCCGACATGATCGAGACGATCCTGACCAAGGCGGGCTTTTCGGTGCCCAAGCTCAATGCGGCCTATGATCGGGACAAGGACCGGATCAATTCCATGCTGCAGCGAAACAGCACGCAGGCCGAGACCTTCGGCTTTCCGGGGACGCCGGCATACGTCATCGGAACCGCCATCTATCCCGGTGTGGTCGCGCCGAACGACATGAAGGCGGCCATCGCCGCAGCCCGCAAGGGCTGAGCGGCGCAGCCAAGCCTCTGGTTCGGATCACCCCGTTGAAACGATCCGCCAAGCAATCGAAGTGGCCGGGCCGTCCCGGCCTTTTCTCGCATCCGAGCCATCCTTGGCGTCGTCAAACGTCCGGTAAAGGACCGTCGGTACCCCAGAAGGGATGGCTCGGATTCCAATTTCTCTACAGCCGCCGAGGGTAACTTTCGCCACCTGCAACCGGCAATTATCCGTCGGGAAACCCGCCCGGACGTTCCCAATCCGAGAATGCATATTGTGCTGGCAGGCAAAGCGTGATCCCATTTCAAACCAGTTCCGAAATGGGGGGAATTCAATGAGCACGACCAATCTGCCACGCGCTGCCGCCGCCGCGCTTGGAAGCCTGATACTTCTTGCGTCCGCCGGGGCGCAGGCGCGAGACCTGACCGTGGTCTCCTGGGGCGGCAGCTACCAGGACGCCCAGAAGAAAATCTATTTCGAGCCATTCTCGCAGAAGATCGGCAAGCCGGTTCTCGACGAGAGCTGGGATGGCGGCATCGGCGTGATCGCGGCGAAGACGCAGGCGGGCGTACCCAACTGGGACGTGGTTCAGGTCGAGTCCGAGGAACTCGAACTCGGCTGTTTCGACGGCATGTACGAGCCGATCGACTGGGAGGCGCTCGGTGGGCGCGACAAATTCATCGACGCGGCGGTCAGCGACTGCGGCGTCGGAGCGATCGTCTGGTCGACTGCGATCAGCTACGACGCCAGCAAGCTGACGACAGCGCCGACCTCCTGGGCAGATTTCTGGGACGTGGAGAAAATTCCCGGCAAACGTGGCCTGCGACGCGGACCCAAATACTCGCTCGAATTCGCATTGATGGCCGACGGTGTCGCGCCGGCGGAGGTCTATTCAGTTCTCGCCACGCCGGAGGGCGTCGACAGGGCCTTCGCCAAGCTCGACGCGTTGAAGCCGAACATCGTCTGGTGGGAGTCGGGCGCCCAGCCGTTGCAGTTGCTCGCCTCGGGCGAGGTGGCGATGACGACCGCCTATAACGGGCGCATTTCGGGCATCAACAAGGACGAGGGCACGAACTTTGAGGTCGTGTGGAACGGCAGCATCTATGCGGTCGACAGCTGGGTCATCCTCAAGGACAGCCCCAACGCCGAAGAGGCGATGGATTTCATCGCCTTCGCCAGCGCGCCGGAGAACCAGTCGAAGCTGCCCGAATACATCGCCTATGGGTTGCCGAACAAAGAGGCGGCGGCGCAAGTGCCGGCCGATTTGCAGGCCGATCTTCCGACGACAGCGCAGAATATCGAGAATGCCGTCCCCCTCGATGCCGGCTTCTGGACCGACAATGTCGAGACACTGACCAAGCGCTTCGACGCCTGGCTCGCACAGTAAGCTGTGGGATCAAGTGGCTCCGATCCGGCGAGATCCGCCGGGTCGGAGCGTTGCGGGTATGCGGGCTCGAAGGTATGCAATGGACGCGTTTATCAGGTTCGAGAACATCTCGAAGGCGTTTGGCGCGCAGACCGTGGTCGACAATCTCGATCTGACGATCCGGCGGGGCGAATTTCTCAGCCTGCTCGGGCCCTCGGGGTCGGGCAAGACGACGATCCTGATGATGCTTGCCGGCTTCGTCGCGCCGACGCAGGGCCGGATTCGGCTCGACGGACGCGAGATTCAGGGCGTCCCCGCGCACAAGCGCGATCTCGGCGTCGTCTTCCAGAGTTATGCGCTCTTTCCGCATATGACGGTTTCCGAGAACGTCGCCTTTCCCTTGCGCATGCGTGGGGTGCGCAAGGCCGAGATCAGCGAGCGCGTCACGCGTTCGCTCGACATGGTCCAACTCGGCAAACTCGGCGCCCGGCGACCCGCGCAACTGTCGGGAGGCCAGCAGCAGCGCGTGGCGCTTGCCCGCGCCATGGTCTACGAGCCGAAGGTGGTGCTGATGGATGAGCCGCTCGGCGCGCTCGACAAGCAGTTGCGCGAGCAAATGCAGCTCGAACTGCGGGACCTGCACCGCTCGCTTGGCCTGACCATCGTCTTCGTGACGCACGATCAGTCCGAGGCGCTGACGATGTCCGACCGTATCGCGGTCTTCGAGTCGGGCCGCATCGAGCAGATCGGCCCGCCGGAGGAGATATACGACCGTCCGCGGACCCGTTTCGTCGCCGAGTTCATCGGCGAGACCAATGTGCTGGAAGGGACGGTGGTGTCGTTGGAGAAGGGCGTGGCGCGGCTGTCCGCCGGGGGGGGACGAACGCTCTTGGCGCGGACCGACCGCGATCTCGCCGCAGGGCAACGGCTGCTCGTCTGTGTCCGGCCGGAACGAATCGCCGTTTCGGACGACCCCGGCGCCGCCAACGCCATTCCGGTCGAAGTCGCCGACAGCGTGTACCAGGGCGACCACATCCGGTTGCGGCTCGAGGGCGATGGCGTGTCGCTGGTCGGGCGCCGGGATCGCAGCCGCGCCGACGTCCCGACCGGCACACGCGGCTATGCCTCCTTCGCTCCGGGCGATTGCGCGCTGGTCGACGCATGAACGCGGCGGGGTTGAGATCGGCTGCCCTTGTCCTGCCGCTCGTGCTGTTTCTCGGCGTGTTCTTCTTCTGGCCGCTGGCCACGATGCTGGCGACTGCCGTGAGCGACGATGCCGTCGGCAAGGCGTTTCCAACGACAGCGGCGGCGCTCTCGTCGTGGGATGGCGCGGTGCCACCTGACGCGGCGATCCAGACGGCGGTGGCGACCGATCTGCGCGTGATCGAGGATCGCAGCGTCCTCGGCGACGCCGTGCGCCGCCTCAACAGTGCGGTGCCAGGGTTTCGTTCGCTGATCACCAAGACCTATCGTACCGTTCGCCAGAACGCCGACGCGCCGTTGGACCTCACCGCGATCGACGCCCAATGGGGCGATCCTGCGGTATGGCGCGGCTTCGCCAGAGCCGTGCCGCCCTATACGGATCGCAATCTCCTTGCCGCCGTCGATCTTCAACGCGGCCCCGACGGCGACATCCGCCAGGTCGGCGAGGCCGCTTCGGCCAACCGCGTCATCATGGTGCGAACCTTCGTCATCGCGGCAAGCGTCACGGCGCTGTGCGCCGCCATCGGACTGCCTTACGCCATGCTGATCGCCGGTGCCGGCGGTTGGGTGCGAACCCTCCTCCTCCTCGCGGTGCTGCTGCCGCTCTGGACCTCGCTGCTGGTGCGCACTGCGGCGTGGGTGGTGCTCCTGCAGAACAACGGGCTGGTGAATGGTTTCCTCCAGACCTTCGGTCTGATCGACCATCCGCTGCCGCTGATCTTCAATCGCGCGGGCGTCGTGATCGCCATGACCCATGTGCTCTTGCCGTTCATGGTCCTGCCGATCTACAGCGTGCTGCTGACAATCCCGTCGAACCTGATGCCGGCGGCGGCCACGCTCGGCGCGAACCCGCTCCGGGCGTTCCGGCACGTTCTCTTTCCCCTCGTGCTTCCGGGTCTGATGTCCGGTTCGCTGCTCGTCTTCATGGTGGCGCTTGGTTATTACATCACGCCGGCGCTGGTCGGCGGAGCAGAGGACCAGATGATCTCGTCGGTCATCGCGTTCTACGCGACCGGCACCGCCAACTGGGGGATGGCCGCGGCACTCGGCATCATCCTGCTTGCGGCGACCCTCGTTCTCTACGCCGTCTATGGCCGCTTTTCCCGCACACCGCCGGGGTTCGGCGTATGACCGGGCGGATCCTGCGCACGATCTACGGCGCCGCGGTGGTGTTCTTCCTGATCGCGCCGATCCTGGCGATCCTGCCGCTCGCCTTCACCGACAGCATCTTCCTTTCCTATCCGATCAACGGCTTCTCCGACCGGTGGTTCAGGGAACTCGTCGCCAACGAGACCTGGAGCCGGTCGATCGTCAACAGCCTGATCATCGCGACCAGCGCCACCGTCCTGTCGACCAGCATCGGCACCCTCGCCGCGCTTGGCCTGCGCGGCGATCGGATTCCGCTGGCCGGGCTTTTGCGCACCGGCTTCATCCTTCCGATGGTGGTGCCACCGGTGGTTCTCGGCGTCGGGATGCAGATCCTGTTTGTCAAAGTCGGGCTGGCCAGCAGCTATCTCGGCGTCATTGTCGCCCATTCCGTCCTGTGCGTGCCCTTCGTCGTGGTCACCGTTTCGGCCTCGCTCGCCGGCATCGACCCGGCGATCGAGCGCGCCGCATCGAGCCTCGGCGCCTCGCGGACGCGAACGTTTCGCGAGATCACCTTGCCGCTCGCCCTCCCCGGCGTCGTTTCGGGCGCGGTTTTCGCCTTCGCCACGTCTCTCGACGAGGTGATCCTGACCCTGTTCGTCGCCGGGCCCAACCAGCGCACGCTGGCTCGCCAGATGTTTTCGACGATCCGCGAGAATATCAGCCCCGCCGTCGCCGCGGCCGCTCTGCTGCTCATTGTCGGAACGCTCGTCCTCGCCGCCTTGGGCGCGGTCCTTCGACACAGGCAGGCGCGACCGGCCGATACCGCGTAGTCCAGCCACGGCATCCCCGGTGTGGCCCACTTCCTCTCGAAACAGGTGGCGCCAACCATGACGCGCAACCCCGCTGGCATTCTCGACCCACAGACGAGGAGGGACGCCGGAGTTCGCTATGCCGGGCTGAGGAGAATCGCGAGCCCTTGGACGAGATAGACCGCGCCGATCCCCAGCACGATGGTCTTGGTCCAGGTTCTATACTGGCGGTCGGTGATCCGATCGAGGACGGTGCGGGCCAGCGAGGTGCCGACGACCGCCAAGCCCGCGCCCATCAGCAACAGCCAGCCGGAGACCGCATCGCCCCCCGCCGTCACGATGACGCCGAAATAGACCAGCTTCATGCCGTGGGCCATGACCTGGCAAGCCGACTTGCTGGCCACGATGATGCGGCGATCCACCGGCATGCGGACGAGAAACGCGTCGAGGAGCGGGCCTGATACGCCCGAGACGAATTGCAGGCCGGTGCCGACGAAGCCGGCAAATTCGGCGGCGCCGCGCCGCCGGGCATGGGGCGCGTAGCGCTCGGGCAGCGCGAAAGCCATGAACGGCACCAACCCGAGGCTGATCAGCACGGTGGCGCGATCCGGCACGAGCAAGAGAAACGAGAACAACGCCAACGCCGCCGCCGATCCGGCGGCGAACCGCGCCACGACCCGAAAATCGATATAGCGCCACCACAGCACCGCCCGCCAACCATTGGCCGCCAGCTGCGTGACGCCGTGCAGGATCATCGCCGCCGGAACGGGCAACAGGAACAGCAAGCCGCCCATCAGCACCATGCCGCCGGCGATGCCGAACACGCCGCTCAGGAACGACGTGCCGAGAACCAGCACGGCGAGCCCGGCCAGGGCGAGCGGTCCGCTCAGCATCAGCTCCGCCCTCGAACCTACTGGAAGCTGTTTTCGAGCGTGCCAAGCCCCGTAATGTTCATGCGCACGACATCGCCCGGCTTGAGAAACCGCGGCGGCTTGAAGCCGATCCCGACGCCGACCGGCGTGCCGGTGGCGATGATGTCGCCGGGCACCAGGGTCAGGCCGGCCGAAATCGTCTCGACGAGGCTGGGGATGTCGAAGATCAGGTCGCTGGTATTCGCCTTTTGCCGGACCTCGCCGTTCACCCGGGTCTCCAGATCGAGGTTCTCCGGGTCGACCTCGTCGGCGGTGGCGATCCACGGCCCCATCGGGCAGAAGGTGTCGAGCGCCTTGCCGAGGAACCACTGCTTGTGCTGTTTCTGGCGGTCGCGCGCCGTCACGTCGTTGACGATCATGTAACCCCAGATGTGTTCGTAAGCCTTGGCCTTGGGGATGTTGCGGCCGCCCTTGCCGATCACCAGGGCGAGCTCGATCTCGTAATCGACCGACTGCGTGACGTCGCCATGCAGTTGCACGACGTCGCCGGTTCCCACAACGCATGAGGCGGGCTTGGTGAAGACGGCCGGAAACTCGTCGACCTCCGCTCCCGCCACCGCGCCGGCCTCAAAGCCGCTCTGGGAAAACTCCTTGGCGTGGGCATGATAATTCTTGCCGACGCAGAAGATGTTGCGGCGCGGCGCCGGAATCGGCGCTTCGATCGTCAGGCTGTCGAGCGGCATCGCTTCGCCGACAGCGCGGATCTCGCCGCGCAGACGATCGTAATTCTCGATCAGTTCCACCATGTCAGAAACGGCCGGCTCGATCGCCCGCACCATCTGATCCTCAACGACGCCGATCCGGGATTCGCCGTTCTTCGCATACCGTATGAACTTCATCCTGCCGGGCTTCCTCTCCAGTCCAGTGTCTGCTTTTTCGCGGGTAATTCAGCCGCGATAGTCCGATGCCGGCCGGGTGAAGAAGCCATGCAGGATCTGGTAGGCGATCAGGAAGTTCTTCTGGGTGAAGGACGCATGCGAGATGCCCTTCATCACCGCGAACTCCTTGTCGGCGTTCGGCAAGCGCTTGAAGAAGGCGAGCAGGTCGTCGATGCCGGCGATGCCGTCGAACTCGCCGCGCATGACGATCGTCGCCGCCTCGAGCTTTTCCGGATCGACCAGCGGCAGCCGGGTACACATGTCGATATAGGTGCCGTTCGGCATGGAATCGTCGAGCGCCAGCACCTGATCGATGAAGGGCTGGGCGAAGCTGTCATGCACGGTGCCGGGGTGGTCGCGAGTGAAGATCGACCACATGAATTCCTGGTTGACCGGACGGCGGACAGTACCGCGCCAATCGTCGATCTTCTTGCGGCGCTGTTCCAGCGTCGGGCTGCCCTCGCCGGTCCAGACCATCGCGTCGAGCGCCAGGCGGCTGACACGGTCGGGATGGCGTTCGGCGAACGTCGCGGCGCGAAGCGCGCCTGAGGAAATGCCATAGGCAAAAAGCGGTCCGCTCTCGCCCTGCTCGATGATGTAATCGGAGACAGCCTTGGCGTCGTCGGCGCCGTCGGCGATCGTCGCCAAGACGTCCTCGCCCTTGTAGGAGCGGCCATAGCCGCGGCAATCGAAGCACCAGGTGTTGAAGCCGCGGCTGGCGAACCAGTCCATGACCGAGGCTTCCGGCATGCCCTCGACCTGCAGGTCGAAGGTCGGCTGGCTGGCCATCGACGACCCGTGCACGAACAGGATGGTGCCGCGGATGGGGCCATCGGCCACGCTCGGCTTTTCCCAGATGAAAACTTCCTGGCCATTCGATGTCGTGCGGTGTGCCTTGCCTTCGGTCTTCGTCGTCCGGCGGATGTCGTCCTGCATGTCGTGTTCCTGATGGTTGGGGATCGTTCAGTCGGCTCAGATGCCGAGGCGCTTCATCTGTGGTTCGGGATAGCGCAGGCCCGCCGCCGCGCCGGGCGGGAAGGCCGCGTCGAGCCGAGCGCGTTCGGCGTCGGTGAGAACGAGGTCGAGCGATTCGGCGTTCTCGTCCACACGTTGCGGTCGTTTGGTGCCGGGAATCGGCACGATGTCCTCGCCGCGCGCCAAGAGCCACGCCAGCGCCACCTGCGCCGGCGTCGCGCCATGGGCCTCGGCGCAGGCCCGCAGGCTATCAAGCAGCCGAAGATTTTGCGCCAAGTTGTCGCCGGTGAAGCGCGGCATGTCGCGGCGGCGGTCCTTCTCCGCCAGATCGACCTCGCCGCCGATCGCGCCGGTCAAGAACCCCCGCCCCAGCGGCGAATAGGGTACGAAGCCGATGCCGAGTTCGCGGCAGGTCGGCAGGATTTCCGTTTCCACGTCGCGGGTCCACAGAGAATATTCGGTCTGCACGGCGCTGAGCGGATGCACCGCATGGGCGCGGCGGATCGTCGACGCACCGGCCTCCGAAAGCCCGATGAAGCGTACCTTGCCCGCCTCGACCAGCCGCGCCATCGCCCCGACCGTGTCCTCGATCGGCACGTTCGGATCGACACGGTGCAGGTAATAGAGGTCGATCACCTCGGTTCCGAGTCGTTGCAGGCTCTTCTCGCAGGCGGCATGCGCATATTCCGGCGTGCCGTTCACCCCGGTCTTGCCGTCAGGCAGCCGCAGATTGCCGAATTTCGTGGCCAGGACGGCTTCGTTCCGCCGGCCTTCCAGCGCCGCGCCCAGCAGCTCTTCGTTGCGGCCGTTGGAGTACATGTCGGAGGTGTCGATGAAGTCGACGCCGCGATCCAGCGCGTGGTGGATCGTCGCGATCGACTCCTCTCGATCCGCCGGACCGTAGATATCGGTCATCGACATGCAGCCGAGGCCGATGGCCGAGACGGTCAGTCCCTGTTCGCCCAGCTTCCGGGTTTTCATGTCGCCTCCGATCCTTCGTTCAAGACCCTCACGCGCCCTCGAATTCCAGAATATGCAGGCCGCGATTGCGATCGAGCAGATAGATGATGCCGTCCTCGCCGACGGCCACGTCGTTCGACTGGGGGCTCGGCTCGCCGCCGAGCGGTTCGGGGATGAAGAAGCCGACCTCCTCCGGCAAGGTGGGGTCCTTGGCGTCGATGATCCGCAGGCCGCCGGAAAACCAGGTGGCGTAGATCAGGGTCGTATCGAGCCGCTCGTGGAACTGATGCGCGCCGAACCGGCCGGGCGCGCCGCTGTAGGGTGAGGCGTGCTCGCCCAGACTGAAGATCGACAGCGGCTTGAGATCGCTCAGGTCGCTCGCGTCGAAGAGCCAGAGGAACCCATGCAGCCGGCCGTGCAAATGGTCATGCTCCTCGTCGATCGCCGCGGCGATGCGCCGGCCGCCGATCGGGTTCTCGAACGGCATGACGGTGTGGGTCGGCTCCGGAATCGCCGGATGGTAGTCATAGGCACCGATGGTTCTGAGATCAGTGATGTCGGTCGCGTCGATCACCCGGATCCCGGCGTTCCAGACCGCCGCCCACAGCTCGTCGCCGCAACGCATGGCGTGGTGGAGGCGGTTCTTCAGGCCGTGCCAATGTGGCGTCTCGCCGCCGGCTACGTGCTGGCCTGGCAGCGCCCAGCGCGCGACCTCGCGCGGCCGGGCGGGCTCGGCAAGGTCGTAGACGACCAGGATATTGCCGACATAGCCCTCCATCTCGGTCGAGATGTAGGCGTAACGTGCGTCGGCATCGAAACGGTGGACGCCGACGCCATGGGTGCGCTCATAGGCGAGGAGGGACGGCTTGGTCCGGTCGGAGATATCCCAGATCTTGAAGCCGCCCTCGTCGTAGCTCTCGTTCGCGGCCTTGCGCAGCCGCGGCATGTCGCCGGGCGCGACGCCGACCCGCGCCGCCACCTCCGCCTCGCCCGGGTCACGGCCGAGTTCGTCGCGCAGCGCGATTTCCGCAGCGGCGATGCCCTTGGCGCGGCGTTTGAAGTGGCGGTCGTTCTGCTCGACATTGGTGATCATCAGATCGCCGACGACGCGCAACTTGTGGGTGTGCGAGGCGTCGGTCTCCAGCCGGATGTCCGCCACGACCTTCGGATTTCTGCGGTCCGAGACGTCGACGATCGAGGTGCCGTAGGGCGGTTTCATGTGCCCGATGAAGACATGATCGCCGTCGACCACGACCTGGCCACCACCGGGAATGTCGAGCATCGCGATCTGACGCACCCGGTGCGAAAGCGGCTGATCCGCGGGGCTCATCGACCGGCTCCCGCCGATGGTCCCGCCGCCCTGGCCCGCCGATCGCGCCACCGCCCGGTGACGACCGGCAGCAGCAGGCTCAGGAGCAGCAGCACCCAGAGGATGTTGCCGATCGTGGAGGAGAACATCACCATCGGGTCGTTTCCGGAAATCCGCATGGCCAGGATGAAGGAGCGCTCGATCAGCGGGCCGAGGATCACCCCGATCAAAATGGCCGCGACGTGATAGCCGGTCTTGCGCGCCACATAGCCGATGATGCCGAAGGCGAAGGCGATGCCCATATCGAACAGGAATCCACGCGGGACGAAGGCGCCGACCAGCGTGAACGCGACGATCATCGGTGCGAGATACATGGTCGAGACGACGGTGATCCGCGACATGTAGCGAACCATCGGGACGATGGTGAGGAACATGAAGACGTAGGACACCGCCATCGCCGTGATGACGCCATAGGCCAGTTCCGGGGCCTCCACGAAGAGCCGCGGGCCGAACGGAAAGCCGTGAAACTGCAGCACGACCATCATCACCGCCGCCGTGCTGCCGCCCGGCACGCCGATGGCGAGCAGCGGCACCAGCGTTCCGGTGGTCACGCCATTATTGGCGGCCTCGGGCGCCGCGACGCCGTCAGAAAAGCCGGTGCCAAACCGTTCCGGCGTTTTGGAGAACAGCCGGGCCTGCTGGTAGGCGACGAAGGCCGCGATCGAGGCGCCGGCGCCCGGCAGCACGCCAATCACCAGCCCGAGCAGGCTGGTCCAGGTGATCAACCACCATTTGCGGAAGGCCTGCAGGGTCTCGCTCAGGCTGTTCGCCCAGGTTGTGGCCGGCACGGCGACCGTCCCCTTGGTATCGACGAGCCATTTCTGCTCAAGCATGACAAGAGCTTCGGAGATGGCGAACAGGCCGATCAGGGCGGGCACCAGCGGCACGCCGTCGAAGAGCTCCAGAAAGCCGAAGGTGCCGCGCGGTGTCGCGTAGATGTGGTCGGCGCCCATCGCCCCGAGCATCAATCCGAAAGCACCGGCGATCAGGCCCTTCAACATGTCCTGAGCGGCGATGGAAGCGATCAGCGCAAGGCCGAACAGCATGATCACGACCATCTCGACGCTGTGGACGTAGTAACCGACGCGCGATAGCGCCGGCAGCGCGAACAGCGTCACGATCGAACTGATCAGTCCGCCCATCACCGACGCCACGAAACAGACGGCGAGCGCCTTGCTGGCCAGACCATTCTTGGTCATCTGGTAGCCGTCGAGCGTCGTCGCAGCGGCACCGCCGGTGCCGGGGATGTTGAGCAGGATCGCCGGAATCCCGCCGCCGAAATGCGAGGCGCTGTAGAGCGCCACCATGAACACCAGCGCCACTTCCACATCGAGGGCGAGCGTCAGCGGCAACAGGATGATGATCGTGTTGTGGGCGGCAAAACCGGGGATCGCCCCCATGACGATGCCGATCAGCACGGCAGGGATGATCACCCACCAGAGGCTGAAGGAATGCAGGAACAGGCCCGTGATAAAGGCGGCGTCGAATTCCATCAGAAGATGGCTCCCATGAGCTGCTCGAACGGACCCTTGGGGAATCGGGTATTCAAGAGAACGATGAAGAAGAACCAACCGCCGAGGGCGGCAAGGCCGGCCGTCAGCAAGGCGCGCCCGACCGGGCGCGCGCCGGCGACGTGAAACGAGAGCGCCAGAAAGGCGAAGGTCGTGAGGGTGAAGCCGAGATAGGGAACCGCGAAAATATACGCGACGATCAGCGCGACGAAGATCGCCCGACTGGCGCGCGAAGCCGGCGCCCCGAAGAAGTCGCCGAAACCCATCGAATAACGGCCGCGGCGAAGGCCGATCGCGACTCGCGCCATGTAGATCAGGACGAGCAGCAGCATCAGCCCGGCGAGGATCATGCCGCTCATCTGCGCCTGCCAGGGAAAGCTCCGGACGGACAGCACGTAATAGATGGCGTAGGCGCCCGCGGCGATGGGGATGATGAGATCAGCCCCGACTGGTTTCCTGGTTTCGCGATCCAACATCGGCGAGATCCTGCTTGCGACCGGATGGGATAGGGGGCGGCTGCACAGCCGCCCCCGTCAGGCAAAGTCTTCTTGCCCGAGGTGGGATTACTTGCCCGTCAAAAGGTCGCGGTAGCGCTCGGCCAGTTCGCGGGTGGCCGCAGCTTCAGCCATCGCCGTTTCCTGGTCGCCCGGCGTGATGAACTCGGGCGGAACGCCGGCCGCCTTCACCGCCTCGACATAGGCAGGATCCGCCATGGTCTGGTCGATGGTGGACTTCAGCAATTCGACCCGCTCGGGATATTGCTCGAGTGCCGCGGCGTGGACCGCCCAGGCGCGCGAACTGAACAGTTCCGGCAACTCGGTTCCAAGCGCCCCGTTCACGGTCGGGGCGTTTCCGGACGCCTCGGGAACGGTGTTCTTATTCGCGAAAATGCCGAGAATGCGGGCCTGCTCGCCGAGCGCGATCGGGTTGGCCAGCGGCAGGGCGGAGGCGTCGACCTCGCCGGTGATCGCCGCCATCGCCGTCGGATTGCCGCCGCCGAACGGGATCAGGTTGAACTGGGCCCCGGTCGCCTCGCCGAGCGCCAGCATGCCGATCGAGGCCGGATGCGGCAGGCGGCTGACCGAAATGCTCACTGGCCGCTTCTTGCCTTCTTCGACAAGCTGCTCGAGCGATTCAAACGGTGAATCCGCGCCAACCCAAACCGCCATTGGTTCGGTGCTGGTACGCCGGATGTAGACCAAATCCTTGCCGATATCGATGCCGACATTCTGCAGCGTCAGCATGATGACCTCGGGACCGAGGTTCGAGAACAGCAAATTGTAGGCGTTCGGCTCTTTCTGCATGAAGAATTCATAGCCGACCTGCCCCGCGGCGCCGGGGTAGTAGCCGAATTCGAAGTTGGTTTTCAGATATGTGTTCCAGACCTGGACGAAAGCGCGGGAATCGCGATCAGCGCCGCCACCTTCTCCGGTCGGGATGGTGATTTCCATGTTGCCGGCGGGATAATCCTGGGCGAAGGCCGAGCGGCCGAGACCGAGCGACAGCGCCGCGGCACCGGCCGCCGTGCCGGCAAGAAACTTGCGGCGAGACGGATGTGTGGTGAATTTCATCGTGTAACCTCCCTGGTAAACGCGGTAAGCCGCATCGTTCTCGTTTCTATCCGAGGCCTTATTGGTTGACCTTTACGGCATTCTGGTATATTCTTGGTTTGATATTGTCAACCAATGAAAGACGCAATGCAAGGTTTCGATTCCAAGCGAGGCTCCGCCGATCTGGCGCTGGACGAACTCCGGCGGCTTTTGCGCGACGACGGCCTGGCTCCCGGCGTCAGGCTGCCGACGGAGCGCGCGCTCGCCGATCGGCTGGGGATCAATCGGGCGACCTTGCGCAAGGCCTTGGCGCGCCTTGAGATGGAGGGAGCGATCGTCCGACATGTCGGACGCGGCACCTTCGTCAGCGCGCCGCCCGAGGCTTCGAAGGCACCCGCCGAAAACGCCTCGCCGATCGAGCTCATGGAGGCCCGTCTGGTCCTGGAGCCCGCCATCGCGCGCGAAGCGGCCTTGCGGGCGCGCAAGGAGGATCTGGAACGGCTGGAGCTGTGCCTCGTTCGCTCTGAATCCGCCGACGGATTCGAGGCCTTCGAGGAATGGGACATCGCCTTTCACCGGGCTTTGGCCGACGCGACCCAGAACGCGGTCTTCACGATGGTGATGGAGATGATGCGGACCATGCGCAGCACGGCGGAATGGGACAGGCTGAAGCGGGCGTCGTTCAACCCGGACCTGCGGGACCGCTATCGCATCGAGCACCGGGCCATTCTTCGCGCCCTTGAGGCGCGCGATCAGGCCGCCGCGGTCATGGCGACGGTCCAGCATATGCAGACCGTCTACGCCGCGATTTCCGGCAAGCAATGGCCCCCCATCGACCACCCCGCGATGCCGCGACGCCGCATACGGGAAGACATGGCGGACCGCGTCTAGCGCGGCTGGCGAATAGGCCCGGAGGCGATCAGGTCCCGGCGTTGGAGCGAAGAAACCCATCCATCCGCACCAGCGCCTTGCGGATGTTCTCCTCCGAATTGGCGTAGGACAGCCGGACATAGCCCTCGCCGAGAATACCGAAATCGGGACCGCCGATCAGCGCGACTCCGGTCTCCTCGAGCAGCGCGGACGCCAGCTTCTTGGCCTTCCAGTCGGTCCCGGAAATATTCGGGAAGGCATAGAACGCGCCCTTCGGCGTCGCGCAGGTCACGCCCGGCAGGGCGTTCAGCCCGTCGACGACGACACGGCGGCGGCGGTCGAAGGCAGCCATCATCGCCGCGACATCGTCCTGCGGCCCGTCGATCGCCGCAATTCCGGCGAACTGGCTCGGCGCGTTGACGCAGGACCAGCAATTGACCGCCAGCTTGCGGATCTTGTCGTAGAGCTGGTCGGGCCAGATCGACCAGCCCATGCGCCAGCCGGTCATCGCCCAGGTCTTCGACCAGCCGTTCAGCACGATCAGCCGGTCGCGGAGTTCCGGGAACGTCAAAAGCGAGCAATGTTCCTCGCCGTCATAGGTCATGACGTCGTAGATCTCGTCCGACAGGATCGCCACGTCCGGATGATCGGCGAGGCCCTTGACCAGCTTCTCGATCTCGGTGCGCGGGGTGACGCCGCCGGTCGGATTGGCCGGGGAATTCAGGATCAGGAGCCGCGTCCGGTCAGTGATCAGCGACAGGGTTTCGTCGGCGGAGAAGGCAAAGCCATTCTCCTCGCGCACCGGCACCGGCACCGGCGTCGCGCCGGTGTATTCGATCATCGAGCGATAGATCGGAAATCCCGGATCGGGGTAGAGGATCTCGGCGCCCGGCTCGCCGAACATGACGATGGCCGCATACATGGTCGGCTTGCCGCCCGGCAGGATCACGATGCTCTCCGGCGACACCTCGACGCCGGTCGTCGTCAGCGTTCGCCGCGCCACCGCCTCGCGTGTCGCCAGCAGCCCGGTTGCCGGCGTATAGCCGTGGTGGCCGTCGCGCAGCGCCTTGATTGCCGCTTCGACGATATGGTCCGGGGTGCGAAAATCCGGCTGGCCGATGCCGAGATTGATGATGTCCTTGCCCGTGGCGCTGAGCGCGGTGGCGCGCGCGAGCACGGCGAAGGCGTTCTCTTCGCCAATGCGATCGAAGCCTGAAATCGTGTGAAGCATCATCGTCTCTCGGAAAGCGTGGGCACAAGACCGCGGCTCTCGACACGCATCCACGCGCCGGGATTTCGCGGCCACTGCCTAAGCCATGCCGGCCTCGAAGTCGAGTTGCGTCGCTTGGGCGCGGCGGGGCCCGGCGCCCCCGCATCGTCTCACAGACAGGCGCGGATCAGGTCGCGGGTGTTCTCGGCCGTCATCGTGACCGGATTGCCGCCGGTGCTGGGATCGCGCAGCGCCATCTCGGTTAGACGATCGATGTCGGGATCGACGACGCCCAACGCCGTCAAGTTGGCGGGGATGCCAAGCTCACCGGTGAGTTCGCCGACGAAGGCGTCGAACCCCTCGAAGCCGCCGGCGATGTCGAGATAGGCCGCCGCCCGTTCGATCCGCGCTTCGATCGCCTCGCGATTGAAGGCCAGCACCGGCCGCATGACGACGGCGTTGGTGGTGCCGTGATGGGTGTGATGGAGGGCGCCGATCGGATGCGAGATCGCATGGATGGCGCCGAGCCCCTTCTGGAAGGCGGTCGCGCCCATCGCGGCAGCGGCCATCACCTGGGCGCGGGCCTCGATGTCCGAGCCATCGCGAAAGGCGCGCGGCAGATACGCCTTGACCAGCCGCAGGCCCTCCAGGGCGATGCCCTGGCTCATCGGATGGAAATGCGGCGAGCAATAGGCCTCCAGGCAATGGGCGAAGGCATCCATGCCGGTACCGGCGGTTATCGCCGGCGGCATCCCGATGGTGAGCTCGGGATCGCAGATGACGACCTGGGGCATCAGCTTCGGATGGAAGATGATCTTCTTGGTTTCAGTCGCCGCGTCAGTCAGGACTCCCGCGCGGCCGACCTCCGATCCAGTTCCCGCGGTCGTCGGCACCGCGACGATCGGGGCGATCGCGTCGGCATTCGCCCGCGTCCACCAGTCGCCGATGTCCTCCAGGTCCCAGACCGGGATCGACTGCCCGGCCATCAGCGCGACGAGCTTGCCGAGATCGAGACCCGAGCCGCCGCCGAAGGCGATGACACCGTCATGGCCGCCGTCGCGATAGGCCTTCACCCCGGCGTCGAGATTGGCGCCGTTCGGGTTCGGGTCGACATCGGCGAACATCGCCCGTCCCAGCCCCGCCTCCTGCATCAGGTCGAGCGCGCGGGCGGTGACCGGCAGCTTGGCCAGGCCCCTGTCGGTGATCAGCAGCGGGCGCGCGATGCCGGCGGCCGCGCAGGCGTCGGCGAGTTCCGCGATGCGTCCGGCGCCGAAACGGATGGCGGTGGGATACGACCAATTGCCCCAGAGCTTCATGGGTCAGGCTTTCTTCAGATGATAGGATTTCGGGCGGGTCACGCTGCGATAGCCGAGCGTCGACAGCGCCGCGCCACGGCCGGTGTCCTTGCAGCCGGTCCAGCAGAGCGCCGGGTCGAGATAGTCGCAGCGGTTCATGTAGATCGTCCCGGTCTCGATCTGACGGCCGATCCGCTCCGCCGCGTCAGCGTCCCGCGTCCACAGCGAGGCGGTCAGTCCGAAGGGCGAATCGTTCATCAAAGAGATCGCCTCCGCGTCCGACGATACCCGCATGATGCCGACGACGGGGCCGAAGCTCTCGTCGCGCATGACGCGCATGGAATGGTCGACATCGATCAGGATCTGCGGGGCGAGATAGGCGGTGTCGCCCGTGTCGGCCGGAAACAGCGCCGGATCGATCAGCGCCCTAGCGCCGGCATCGATCGCTTCCTTGACCTGGGCCCGGACCTCGCGTGCGAAGCGGATGTTGGCCATCGGCCCGAGCGTCGTTTCCGGGTCGAGCGGATCGCCGAGACGATAGGCTTCGACGATCTTGACCGCCTTCTCGACGAAGGCGTCGAAGAGCGCGTCCGCGACGTAGATCCGCTCGATCCCGCAGCAGCATTGGCCGGAGTTGAACATCGCGCCGTCGATCAGCGTCTCCACCGCCGCGTCGAGATCGGCGTCGGCGCGGACATAACCCGGATCCTTGCCGCCGAGCTCCAGTCCGACGCCGGTGAAGGTGCCCGCCGCGGCGCGCTCGATCGCCCGCCCGCCGCCGACCGACCCGGTGAAATTGACGAAGTCGAAGGCGCGGGCGCCGAGAAGCTCGGCGGCCGTCTCATGGGTGACGTGGATCGCCTGGAACAGCCCGTCCGGCAGGCCGGCGGCGCGGAACGCGGCGGCGAAGCGTTCGCCGGCGAGGATCGTCTGCGTCGAATGTTTCAGCACCACCGCGTTGCCGGCGGCCAGCGCCGGCACGATCGTGTTGACGGCGGTCAGATACGGGTAGTTCCAAGGCGCGACGACCAGTACGAGGCCGAGGGGTTCATAGGCGATGAAGCGGCGAAAGGCGTCGGAATCCTCGATCACCGTCGGCTCCAGCGCGTCCTTCGCCAGCGCGGTCATGTGGAAGGCACGCTCCTTCACGCCGCCGATCTCGCCGCCGTAGCGCACCGGCCGGCCCATCATCCGGGCGAGTTCGGGAACGATCTCGTCGTTCATCGCCTCCAGCGCCGCAATCGCCCGGTCGACGATCGCGACACGCTCGGCAAGCGGTCGAACCGCCCAATCCTTCTGCGCCGCCCGCGCGGCCGCAAGGCGTGGCGCCAGCGCCGCCGCGTCCTCGGTGTCCCGACGGACCAAGACGCTGCCGTCGATCGGAGAGATACAGGTCAATTCGCTCATCACAACCTCTCAGGAGCGCTCGAAGCCGCGCCGGACTTCCCAGTCGGTCACATGGGAATCATATTCGCGCTGCTCCCACCGGGCGGCATGCACATAATGGGCGACGACGTCGTCGCCCAGGGCCTGTCTCAGCATCGCGGATTGGTCGAACGCCTCGCTCGCGGTGCGAAGGGTGGACGGGACGTGCCGCATTCCCTCCCGCGCGCCATAGGCATCACCCTCGAAGGCCGGCTCCAGCGCCAGCTTTTCCTCGATCCCGGCGAGCCCGGCGGCGATCTGTCCGGCAAAAGCCAGATAGGGATTGAGATCCGAGCCGCCGACCCGGCACTCGACCCTGACGCCCTTGGTGCCGGCGCCGCACAGGCGATAGCCTGCGGTGCGGTTATCGAGGCTCCACACGGCCATGGTCGGCGCGAAGGTGCCGGCGACGAAGCGCTTGTAGGAATTGACATTCGGCGCGAGCAGCAGCGTGACGTCGTCGGCGTATTTCAGCAGTCCGGCCAGATAGTGCCGCATCAGCTCCGACATGCCGTGCTCGGCCTCGGCGTCGTAAAAGGCGGGCTCGCCGTCTAGGGTCTGTAGCGACTGATGGACATGGCTGGACGAGCCGGCGGAGGCGTCGTTCCACTTCGCCATGAAGGTCGCCGCGCGGCCCTTGGCCCAGGCGATCTCCTTGACGCCGTTCTTGACGATCACATGGTTGTCGGCGGCGGTCAGCGCGTGATCGTATTTGACGTTGATCTCTTCCTGGCCCGCCGAGGCCTCGCCCTTCGAGCATTCGACCGGGATGCCGGCGCCGTAGAGCCCGTTGCGGACGGCGCGCATCACCTCCTCTTCCTTGGTCGTCTGGAGGATGTGATAGTCCTCGTTATAGGCGCTGACGAGGGAAAGATCGCGGTAGCCGGCCCGCTCGGCGGCCGCGAAACTGTCCTCGAACAGGAAGAATTCGAGCTCCGAGGCCATCGTCGGCCGCAGCCCGATCGCCTCCAGCCGCGCGATCTGGCGCTTCAGAACGGCGCGGGGCGAATGGGCGACCGGCCCGTCGGCGTCATGATCCTCCACGTCGCAGAGGACCAGCGCCGTTGCTTCCAGCCAGGGCACCCGGCGCAGCGTCGACAGGTCCGGCCGCATGACGTAGTCGCCATATCCCGCCGCCCAGCTCGTTGCCTCGTATCCCTCCACCGTGTTCATCTCCATGTCGGTGGCGAGGAGATAGTTGCAGCCATGGGTCTCTTCCCAGGCGCTCTCGACGAAGAACGCGGCGTGGAAACGCTTGCCCATCAGCCGCCCCTGCATGTCCACCTGGACCACCAGGACGGTGTCGATCTCGCCGCTCTGAACGGCCTGTTTCAGTTCGTCGAAGGTCAGTTTGCCGGGCATCGGTGAGACACGTCGCAGCTGGAGTGAGGGAGCCGCGGCGCCGATCGTGGCGCCGCGGCTGGGTGAGGTTCGATCAGCTCAATTCTAGCTGTAGCGGTAAGGCTTGCCGGCTTTCGCCATCACGTCGTTGTACTCGCGGAAGATCTTCACCACACGCGCCGTGCGCTCGCTGGTCGCGGCGATCTCGTCCCAGAACTTGAACGCCTCGGCTTCCACCGTCGCCCATTCCTCTTCCGGGATCGTGGTCAGCTTCAGTTTGTCGCCGTTGACACGCAGCTTGGCTTCGCCGCCCCAATACCATTGCTGGCGGAAGTAGTGGGAGGAATCCATCGCCAGCTTCAACAGCATCTTCAGGTGCTCCGGCAGCTCGTCATACTTCTCCTGGTTGGCGAAGAACGAGCCGCACCAGGCGCCGGAGATGTTGTTGGTGAGGAAATATTCGGTCACGTCGGCCCAGCCGACGGTGTAGTCCTCGGTGATGCCGGACCAGGCGATGCCGTCGAGCTCACCGGTCTGCAGCGCCACCTCGACGTCCTCCCAGGGCAGTGTCACCGGCACGATGCCGAAGCGGGTAAGGAAGCGGCCGGCCGTCGGGAAGGTGAAGATCCGCTTGCCCTTCAGATCCGCGAGGCTGTTGATCGGTTCCTTGGTGGCGAAGTTACAGGGATC
The DNA here is from genome assembly GCF_036549495.1 of Aurantimonas sp. C2-5-R2. Classification (NCBI taxonomy): domain Bacteria; kingdom Pseudomonadati; phylum Pseudomonadota; class Alphaproteobacteria; order Hyphomicrobiales; family Aurantimonadaceae; genus Aurantimonas; species Aurantimonas sp. C2-5-R2. The sequence goes on along the minus strand of NZ_JAZHLJ010000022.1, from coordinate 31,748 downwards.
CCAAGAGCCGGCGGAGAGCCATTTGACGCCCTCGACCTCGCCATAGGCCTCTTCCCAGATCTCTTTCAGCCCGTACTGCTCGAACAGCACCGGCACGTCGAGGCTGTAGCGGGTGCCGAAGGGAAAATAGCCGCCGAACACCGAGATATCGACCGGCGCGGCGATCGAATCATCGTCCGACTGGACCATGTCGATGGTGCCGCGCTGCATGGCACGGAACAGTTCGCCCGTCGGCACAAGCTGATCGGCGAAGAACAGCTCGATCTCCATCTGGCCATTGGCCGCCTTGTTGAAGTCGTCGACCATGCCCTTGACGACGAATTCGGCGAGCGCAGGGCCGGCATAGGTCTGCAACCGCCAGCGGATCGGCGCGCTTTGGGCATGAACGGCCGGGGCGGCGAGGGTCGAGGCACCGGCCGCCGCCGTGACAACGCCCGCCTTTTTGAGGAAATCGCGTCTGTTCGTCATGTCGTCGCTTCCTTCTGTTGCGGCCCGGTCAGGCCGGTTGCACGGGCTTTGCCGCCCGCTTGTTTTGCCGACCAGCTTGGTCAGCGACCATTGGAATAGGCGTATTCCGGCAGCCACAGCGCGATCTGCGGAAAGGCGGTGACGATGCCGAGGCCGACGATCATGATGCCGACGAACGGCCAGACCGAACGGTAGATGTCGGACAGCGTGATTTCGGGCGGCGCCATCGCCCGCATCAGGAAGAGATTGTAGCCGAAGGGCGGCGTCATATAGGCGATCTGGCAGGTGATCGTGTAGAGGACGCCGTACCAGACGAGGTCGAAACCGAGGGCGCCGACAAGCGGAATGTAGAGCGGCGCGACGATGACCAGCATGGCCGTGTCGTCGAGGAACATGCCAAGCAGGATGTAGGAAATCTGCATCATGATGAGGATCTGCCAGGGCCCAAGCCCCAGATCCTCGGTGAAGAAGCTGTCCAGCGCTCGCGACGCGCCGACGCCGTCGAAGATGCTGCCGAAGGCGAGCGCCGCCATGATGATCCAGAAGAACATGCAGGAGATGAGGAGCGTCTTTCGCACCGTCTCGTGCAGCACATGGAGGGTCAACCGACGCTTGACCAGGGCCGCGATCATCGCCGCCACCGCGCCGACGGCGGAGCTTTCCACCAGGCTGGTGACGCCCATGACGAAAAGGCCGGTCATGGCGAAGAAGATGAACAGCGGCAGGATGCCGGCCTTGAGCAGACCGATCTTTTCCGCGCGGGTGATGCCCTCCCGCTCTTCCAGCGGCAGGGCGGGACCCAGCTCCGGGTTCACCCGGCAGCGGAGGTAGATATAGACGACGAACATCGCCGCGATCATCAGCCCCGGAAACACGCCGGCGAGCCAGAGCTGGCCGACCGGCTGGCGCGCGATCATGCCGTAAAGGACGAGGACAACGCTCGGCGGCACCAGGATGCCCAGGGACGATCCCGCCTGGATCACCCCCGTCACCATGACCTTGTCGTAGCCGCGCCGCAACAGTTCGGGCAGCGCGATCGTCGCGCCGATCGCCATGCCGGCGACGGAGAGCCCGTTCATGGCCGAGATCATCACCATCAGCCCAATCGTCCCAATGGCAAGGCCGCCGGCCGTGCCGCCCATCCAGACGTGGAACATGTGGTAGAGATCGTCGGCGATGCCGCTCTCCGACAGCATGTAGCCCATGAAGATGAACAGCGGCAGCGTGAGCAGCGGATACCATTTCATCAGCTTCATCACGGCCGAGAAACCCATCTCCGAGCCGCCGTCGCCATAGAGAAACAGCGCGGTCACGACCGCGACGCCGCCGATGACGCCGAAGACGCGCTGGCCGGTCAGCAGCATCACCATCATGCTGGCGAACATGAGGATGGCGATCATCTCGTAGCTCACGAGGAGGCCCCCCGCTCGGCTTCGTCCGGTTCCCGGTCGCGCGGGTGGTCGACCTCGTCTTCCCGCGGCAGCCGCTCGACCCCGGGCAGCACGATTCCCCGTGCCTCGGCGACGTTGCGGATCAGCATGGCGATGGCTTGAAGCAGCATCAGCACGATGCCGCAGACCATGACGATCTTGATCGGCGCCATGTAGGGCCGCCAGGACGAATAGCTCCGCTCGCCATATTCCAGCGCATAGGCCGTGGATGAGAGGCCCCCGTAGAGGAGGATGCCGAGGTAGAAGATCAGGAGAAGGATCGTGACCGCGTCGGTCGCCGCCTGTGCGCGTGGGCTCCAGCGCCCGTAAGCCAGGTCCATGCGGACATGGGCGCCCATCTTGAGCGAGTATCCACCGCCGACCAGGAAATAGGCCACCATCGCGAACTGGGCCATCTCCAGCGTCCACAGCGATGGCAGGAAGAAGGTCTTGGTGATGGTCGAATAAAACAGGATGCCGATCATCCCGAAGATCGAATACATCGTGACGAGACCCACCCAACCGTTCACGCGGTCGATGAACCGGACATAGGCGGCCAGCCGCTTCATGCCGCCGCCCCTTTCGACGCGTCGGCCGGGAGTGAAGCGTGGGCGCGCGACACCCAGGCGGCCAGGCGGCTGGCAATCTCGACCACGTCCGCGGGCGTGGCGATCAGGTCGTTGCGGATCTCGATCATCGCATTGGCCATCCCATGCGGAACCGCGTGGGTCACCAGCGTATGCATGACCCCGTCAGCCGGACCGTATGGCTCGTTGCGGCGCATGTCGAGCGAGCCATCGGCCGCCTCCAGGATGGCATCGGCGAGGCGCTGGTCGCTGTCGTGCAGGATGCCGATTTCCACGGACCGGCGCTCTCCGGCATAGACCGGGGTGAAGGAATGGATCGTCAAAAGGACGGGGTTGGCATGGGTGGCGCGATGCCGCGCGACGGCCTTTGCCAATGCGCTCTCGAACGGCCGATAGAAGCGTTCGACCCGGTCGGAGCGCGCCGCCGCGATCAGCCCAGTATTGCCGGGAATCTCGTGGACTTCACTGCGCGCGGGAATCGAATCCTCGGCCTCCGGCGGCCGGTTGCAGTCATAGACGAGCCGCGACACCTTTTGCGCGACGAGCGGTGCGTCGAACGTCTCCGACAGATGCCGTGCCACCGCCAATGCTCCCGGGTCCCAGGCGGCGTGGCTGGCTTTGGTCGCCGCACCGATGCCGAGATCGCCGAACTCGGCGGGAATCGCGTTCGAGGCATGTTCGCAGACCAGAAGAATGGTGCCGGCCCCGTCCGGATTGATCACCTCGACCGTTTGAGCGCGCGAGCCGGCGGACGGCTCCTTCGGTGTTGCACTCCCTTCGGACAAGGCGTTACCTCTCGACTGACTCTGAAACGATCATTACAGAGTTACCTACCATGTCAAGCGCGCCCAGCCGCGAAATTCGGCGACGGCGTGGCGCCATGTTACGAGGCCGGCGCGGATGAACGGGGAGCTTTTCCATGACGACGAGCGATGACCGGACGATCGCGGAGCTGATCCGCGCCGCGTTTCCCGCTCTGACCCGCGCCGAGCGGCAGCTGGCCGACGCCATCCTCGAGGACTATCCGATTTCGGGGCTCGGCAGCATCACCGCCCTATCGGAAAGCTCCGGCGTTTCGACGCCGACGGTGCTGCGCATGGCGCGCAAGCTCGGCTTCGACGGCTTCACGCATTTTCAGGCGAGCCTGCGCGGCGAACTGAAGATGATGATTTCCGATCCCGTCGCCAGGCGCGAGCACTGGACCGACGAGCTGCCGCACGCCCATATCCTCAACCGCTTCGCCGAGGCGGTATCCGACAATCTGCGCAAGACACTACAGCGGATGAACGTCGAAACCTTCGACGCCGCGACGGCCCTTCTGGCGGACCCCGATCGCGCGGTGTTCGTCGTCGGCGGCCGTGTCACCCGTTCGCTGGCCGACTATTTCTTCAGCCTGCTCCAGGTCATCCGCGACGGCGCGCATCTGTTGCCGCCCAACGCCAATATCTGGCCGCACAGCGTGTTGAGCATGAAGGAGGGCGACGTTCTCCTGATCTTCGACATCAGGCGCTATGAGCGCGAACTCCTGAGTCTCGCCAAGATGGCCCGCGCGCGCGGCGTGACCATCGTGTTGATGACCGACCAGTGGGGATCGCCGATCACCACCCACGCGGCGCACGGCTTTCATGCCCGGATCGAGGTACCGTCGGCCTGGGATTCGACCGTCGTCCTGACCTACATGGTGGAGGCCCTGCTGGCCGGCATCCAGGCGATCCACTGGGACACCGCGCGGCGGCGGATGAACGAGCTCGAAGGCCTGCTCGACGAAACCGCGATGTTCAAGAAGTTCACATGAGGGGCGAATAGATCAGGCCGCCGGCTCTGCGGCCACGCCGCCCTGCCGGCCCCTATCCCCCGCCCTCGCGTTGGCCACGGCGGCGGGCCTGAACGATCTCGGCGAGGATCGACAGGGCGATCTCCTCCGGCGTGATTGCGCCCAGATCGAGACCCGCCGGCGCCTTGACCCGAGCGAGCGCCGCCGGGTCGGCGCCTTCGGCGGCCAGCGTCTGGCGCAGCGCCGCCATCTTGCGCCGACTGCCGACGAAGGCGTGGGTGTCGGCCGCGATCCCCAGCGCGGCTGTCAGCGCCGCCTTGTCGCCCCGACCTTGCGTCGAGACGACGACGAAGCGCCGGGCTTCCTGAAGATTGTCGACCGCGAAGCTCTCGATGACGCGGTCGGCGGCGGGCGTGCCGGGCCGATCCTCCGCCGGGGCCGCGAGGGTGACGTGGAAGCCAAGCGGCCGCGCCTGGCTCGCCAGCGCCATCGCAACGGGACTGGCGCCGAGGATCACCAGCGAGGGCTGCGGCAGGACGGGCTCGATGAAGATGTCCATGGTGCCCTCGCTCGGGCACATGTTCTTGGCGAAGCGCACGCCCTCGCGGCTTTCGCCGGGGCTGACGCCGAGTTCGGCGAGGAGGTTTTCGGGCTGCACCGAGACCAGCCGCGCCACACCGTCGGCGAGCGCCTCGCGCGCCGCTTTCAACACCGCGCCGCGGGCGCAGCCGCCGCCGATCCAGCCAGCCGCGATGGTGCCGTCAGCACGGATCACCGCCTTGGCCCCGGCCTTGGCGGCGGTCACCGAAACGGTCCGCACGACGGTCGCCAGAACGAAGGCTTCCTCGGCCGCCTTCAGCCGGGATATCAGGTCGATCACGTCGACATGGGCGGTCATCGCAAGGGGTCCGTCACAGTTTCGCCAGATAGGGTTCGAGGTCGGCAAGGCTTTGCAGCGTATGCGCCGGGGCATAGAGGTCGACATGGGGCAGCGCCGCCTTGATGCCGGCGGCCTCCGGCGCGTAGCCCTCCCAGCCGATCATCGGGTTCAGCCAGACGATCCGGCGGCAGCGCCGGGAAAGCCGCGCCATCTCGCGGCCAAGCAGCGCCGCATCGCCGGTCTCGTAGCCGTCGGAAACGATCATGACGCAGGTCCGCGAATGGATCACCCGCGCCGCGTGCCAGCGGTTGAAGGTCTGAAGGCTCTCGCCGATCCGCGTGCCACCGCCGGCGCCTTGCGCCATCATCGACAGCCGGTCGAGCGCGCGGACGGGGTTCCTCTCCTTCATCGCGTCGGAGACATGGGCGAGCCTTGTATGGAACAGGAAGGCGTCGGCCTCGCGAAACTCGTCCAAAACGCCGTGGATGAAGCGAAGAAAGACGCCGGTGTAGAGGCTCATCGAGCCCGACGCGTCGAGCAGCATGACCAGCCGCAGCGGCTTCTCCTTGCGGCGGCGCTTCACCAGGGAAATCGGCACGCCGCCATGGCTGATATTGCGGTGGATGGTGCGGCGAAGGTCGAGCCGGTAGCCGCGGCGGCGGGCGAGATCGCGGCGGGTGAGCCGCGTGCGCATGGTCCGCGCCAGCCGCGCGGCGATGTCATGGGCCGCCGCGATCTGCGCCGGACCGGCGATCTTGCGAAAATCGGTTTCGCTAAGATTGTCGGCGCGCGACGCACCTTCCATGCGGCCGACGCCGTCGCGGTCCTCGCCGGGCTCGTCGCCGGCGGGCATCTGGTCCGGCGCCGTGTCGCCGCCGGAATGGGCGGCGTCGTTGCGCAGATTCTTGAGCGACGGGCTGTCGGCGGCCCGGGTCGAACCGGAGATCGCCGAGCGCGAGCGCACCCGCTTGCCGAGCCAGAAGGCGTCGAACAGGCCGTCGAACACCTCCCAGTCGGCCTTGCGCGCCGCGAACAGATGCTTGAAGGCCGCACGCAGCAGACCCGGCCGGTCGCCATAGCCGGACGCCAGCAGCATCGCCGCGTCCTGGCCCTCGCTGAGGCCGACGGCAAACGCATTGTCGCGCAAGGTGCGCAGGAACGCCGCGAGCTTGTCGGCGACAAGCGCCGACAACGCCTCGGGCTCCCCCGGCACCAGGGCCGGCGCGGGGCCGGCGGCGCTCACGCCACCTTCCCCAGCAGGCGCTCCGTCACTTCCCGCGACAGCCGCGCCTTGTCCTCTTGGGTCTTCAACAGGCACATCAGCGTTTCATGCACCGTCTCCGGCCGGTCGGCGAGATCGCGCACGTCGAGGCCGACCAGCGCGGCCGCCCAGTCCAGCGTCTCGGCGACACCCGGAACCTTGCGCAGATCCTCCTTGCGGATGCTCTCGACCATCTGTGCGATCTGCAGCGACAACGAGGCGCCGGCGCCCTGAACCCGCGCCATGATGATGCGGGCCTCGCGATCGACGTCGGGGTAGTCGACGTAATGATAAAGGCAGCGTCGGCGCAGCGCGTCCGACAGCTCGCGCGTGCCGTTCGATGTCAGCACGACATGCGGGATCGAGACGGCGGTGATGGTGCCGAGCTCGGGGATCGAGACCTGGAAGTCCGACAGGAGCTCAAGCAGGAACGCCTCGAACTCCTCGTCGGCGCGATCGACCTCGTCGATCAACAGGACCGGCGGCTTTTCCCGGCGGATCGCGGCGAGCAGCGGTCGCTCCAGGAGATATTTTTCCGAGAAGATCTGGTCCTCGATCGCGCCCGCCTTGCCGCCTGCTTCAACCTGGTGCGCTTGGATCGTCAGCAATTGCCGCTGGTAGTTCCATTCGTAGAGCGCCGCCGACTGGTCGAGGCCCTCGTAGCATTGCAGCCGGATCAGCTCGGCCGAATGCACGGCCGCCAGCGCCTTGGCGACCTCGGTCTTGCCGACGCCGGCCTCGCCTTCGAGAAGCAGCGGGCGCTTCAGAAGGTCCATCAGCGAGATCGCCACCGCCAGTTCGCCGTCGGCGATGTAGCCCGCCCCGGCGAGGCGCTCGGCGATCTGGTCGCGGGACAGACTCATGGCCGGTGCTCCGGTCTCCCCCGCGGCGCCGGCCGCGCGCCGATCGTGACGCGCGACGCCGCCATGCTTTGCCCTCTCACGACAGGCTCAACCGAGCGCGCCGAGGTCTTTCGCCGCCTTCCAGTTGCGCCAGAAATCATGCGGCATCTGGATATGCGTCGAGCCCAGAAACGAAAAGGCGTCGTTGACGGCGTTGGAGAAGGCCGGCACGCCGCCGACATTCGGGCTTTCGCCCACACCCTTGGCGCCGATCGGGTGATGCGGCGAGGGCGTGACCGTGAAATCGGTCTCCCAATGCGGGGTCTCGACGGCGGTCGGCATGAAGAAATCCATGAACGAGCCGGTGATGACGTTGCCCGTTTCGTCGTAACGGATTTCCTGACCCATCGCGATGGCGAAGGCTTCGGTCAGACCGCCATGGACCTGCCCCTCGATGATCATCGGATTGATCCGCGTGCCGCAATCGTCCAGCGCATAGAAGCGGCGGATCTTGTAGACGCCGGTGTCGACGTCGATCTCCATCACGCAGATATAGGCGCCGAAGGGATAGGTCATGTTGGGCGGATCGTAATAGCTGACCGCCTCCAGCCCCGGCTCCATGCCCGGCGGCACCGAATTATAGGCCGCCCAGCAGATGTCCTTCATTGACATGGTCTTTTCCGGCAGCCCCTTCACCCGGAAACCATCGATGTCCCATTCCAGATCGCCTTCATGGACCTCGAGCTTGTAGGCCGCGATCATCTGCGCCTTGGCCTTGATCTTGCGCGCCGCCATGGCGATCGCCGCGCCGGCCACCGGGGTCGAGCGCGAGCCGTAGGTGCCGAGACCATAAGGCGCGGTGTCGGTGTTGCCCTCCTCGACCATGATGTCGTCGGCCGGAATGCCGATTTCCGTCGCGATGATCTGCGCCCAGGTGGTCTCGTGGCCCTGGCCCTGGCTCTTCGAGCCGACGCGGGCGATGCCGGCGCCGGTCGGGTGCATCCGGATCTCGCAGCTGTCGAACATGGCGATGCCGAGGATGTCGCAGTTCTTCGACGGGCCGGCGCCGACGATCTCGGTGAAGAAGGAAACGCCGAGGCCCATGATCTCGCGCGTCTCGCCGCGCTTGAAGGCCTCGCGCTTTTCCGCCTGCTCCTTGCGCATGCCGGCGTAGTCGACCGCCTCCATCATCTTCTTCATGGCGGTGTGGTAGTCGCCGGAATCATATTCCCAGCCGAGCGCCGAATGGTAGGGAAACTGCTCCGGCTTGATGAAGTTCTTCAGCCGCAGTTCGGCCGGGTCCATGCCGAGCTTCTGCGCCAGAATGTCCATCCCGCGCTCGATGCAATAGGCGGCTTCCGTCACCCGGAACGAACAGCGATAAGCGACGCCCCCTGGCGCCTTGTTGGTGTAGATGCCGTCGACCGCCACATGCGCCGTCGGGAAATCATAGGACCCGGTGACGATGTTGAAGAAGCCGGCCGGCCATTTGGACGGATCGGCGCAGGCGTCGAAGGCGCCGTGATCGGCGAGGACATGGACGCGAAGCCCGGTGACCTTGCCCTCCTTGGTCGCGGCGATCTCCGTGGTCATGTGGTAGTCGCGGGCAAACGACGTCGTGGTCAGGTTCTCGATGCGATCCTCGACCCATTTCACCGGCTTGCCGGTGACGATCGTGGCGACGGCGGCGCAGATATAGCCCGGATAGGCGCCGACCTTGTTGCCGAAACCGCCGCCGATATCCGGCGCGATCACATGGATCTTGTGCTCGGGAATCTTGGCGATCAGCGCCACCACCGTGCGGATGACGTGCGGCGCCTGGAAGGTGCCCCAGATCGACAGCTCGCCGGTGATCTTGTCGAAGGAGCAAACGCACTGGCAGGTTTCCAGCGGCGAGGGATGGGTGCGGTGATAGGAGAGCATCTCCTTGATCGTCACGTCGGCGTTGGCAAAGGCGGCGTCGGTCAGCTCCCGGTCGCCGACAGTCCACTCGAAGACGTGGTTGTGATGCTTGCGCGGCCCGTGCGCGCCCTCGGTCTTGCCGGCCAGATCCTCGCGCAGCACCGGGGCGTCCGGCGCCATCGCCGTGAATGGATCGATGACGACGTCGAGTTGCTCGTATTCGACCTCGACGGCGTTGATGCCGTCGTCCGCCGCATAGCGGTCGGTGGCGACGACGAAGGCCACTTCCTGGTTCTGGTAGAGCACCTTGCCGTCGGCCAGCACCATCTGCACGTCGCCGGCGAGTGTCGGCATCCAGGCGAGATTGACGCCCTTGAGATCCTCGGCGGTCAGCACGGCCAACACGCCCGGCACCTTCAGCGCCGCCTCCGTGTTGATCGAAACGACCCGCGCATGCGGATAGGGCGAGCGCACGAAATCGCCGTGCAGCATGCCCGGCAGCTTCAGGTCGTCGACATAATTGCCCCTGCCCTGGGTGAAGCGCACGTCCTCGACGCGCTTGCGCTTGCAGCCCATGCCTTCGAGCTTGGCTTCGCGTTGTTCCCGCGTCGGTGCCATGTCGTTCATTCCGCGGCCTCCTGAAATTCGGTGCCGTTGATCTTGGCGCTCGCGTATTGGATTGCCTTGACGATGTTCTGGTAGCCAGTGCAGCGGCAAAGATTGCCGGCGATGCCGAAGCGGATTTCCTCCTCGCTCGGCGTCGGGTTCTCCTGCAGCAGACGTTGGGCGCGCAGGATCATGCCCGGCGTACAGAACCCGCATTGCAGACCGTGCATCTGCCTAAAGCCCTCCTGCAAGGCCGACAGCGTACCGTCGGCATTGGCCACGCCCTCGATCGTGGTGATCGCGGCGCCTTCCGCCTGGACCGCGAACATAGTGCAGCTCTTCACCGACATGCTGTCGATATCGATGGTGCAGGCGCCGCAATGGGTGGTCTCGCAACCGATATGCGTGCCGGTGAGCTGTAAATTCTCGCGGATGAAATGGACGAGCAGCATGCGCGGCTCGACGAGGCCTTCGACCGCTTCGCCGTTCACCGTCATCGTGATGTGAGTCTTCGCCATGGTTTCCCCCTCAGCCGGCGCGGCCGGCGGCGCGGGTCAGCGCGCGCGCGACCATGATGCCGCCGACATGTTTGCGGTATTCGACCGGACCGCGCGTATCGGCGGCGGGCGACATGATCGCCTCGGCGGCGGCGGCAGCCTTTTTCAGCGTCGCGTCATCGAGGTTGGTGCCGATGACGATCCCGGCCGCCTCGTCGGCGAGCAATGGCGTGTCCGACAAATTGGTCAGTCCGATCGCGCAGGTCGCCACCGTGCCGCCGTCCATCGTCAGCATGACGGCGGCGGCCGCCGTCGCGTAGTCGCCGACCTTGCGCTTCAGCTTCTCATAGGCGTAGCCGTGGCCGTCCGCCGGCGCCGGAATGGCGATCGCCGTCACGATTTCGCCCGGCTCCAGCGCGGTCACATAGGCGCCCTGATAAAATTCCGCCGCCGCAACCTCGCGGGTGCCACTCGGCCCTTCGATCCGGTAGCGCGCGCCCAGCGTCATCATCAGCGCCGGCATGTCGTTGCCCGGATCGCCATTCGCCACATTGCCGCCGATCGTGCCGCGATAGCGCACCTGCGGGTCGGCGATCAAAAGCGCCGTCTCGCGAAGGATCGGCAGCGATGCGGCGATGGTGTCGTTGGCGAGCAGTTCGTGCTGGGTCGTCATCGCGCCGATCACCACCGTGTCGCCCTCGCGGCGAATGCCCTTCAAGGCGCCGATGCCGTGCAGGTCGACGAGGTGCTCGGGCGCGGCGAGCCGCAGCTTCATCATCGGGATCAGGCTGTGGCCGCCGGCAAGAAGGTTCGCGTCCTCGCCCAGTGAGGCCATCAGCTTGACCGCTTCGGCAACGGTCGCTGGCCGGTGATAGTCGAACTGACCCGTTATCATCGTTCCCCCCTTGTCCTTTTTCGCGATAGGCGCGGACATTGGGGCGAGGCTGTTCCGCGGTAAGACGGCCGGCCTCAACGCGTCACGAACGCCCGGATTGCGCACGAAATGCCGTTTTCGGCGCATGAACTGCGTCAGCGTTTATGACCTATTTCCGGCCTGCTGCGGCCTGGCATCGTGTCGGGCGAGGCCGAGACGCGTCTTCAGTTCCGCGATCCGGGCTCGGCTAACCGGAACCTGGTGCGGCGTCAGCCCGTCGAGTTCGACGATGCCGCCATCTCCCGCCCGGCGCACCGAGGTCACGTGCGGGATCGCGACGATGTGGCTGCGATGTACCCGCAGGAACTGGGCCGGGTCGAGCCGCGCCTCGGTCGTGGAGATCGACCACGGGCACATCCGCTCGCGGGTGCCGTCATGCACCAGCGTATAATGCGCGTCGGCCTTCACGCCGCGCACCTCCGCCACGTCGATGAAATGCGTGCCGTCGGGCCCTTCGACCGGCAGCCGCGTCACCGGCGGCAACAACGGCCGCGTGTCGGCCGGCGGATGTGCGGCGCCCGCGCCGAGGGCGTCGGCGACAAACGCCGCGTCGCCGATGCCCGCCGGGGCAAAGGCATGGACAGCGCGCTGGCGCGGTTCGGGAACCAGCAGCAGCAGGAAGCCCGCGGCGATGACGAAACAGAGCAGCGCGACGATCAGCGCCAGAACTTCGGCCGAGGCGACCAGTCCGACGGGGCTCGCGCCGTCCAGGGAATCGAGCGGCTGCAATCGCATCCCGTACATCGCCGTATAGTGCATGCCGGAGACGGCGAGGCCGAAGGCGACGGCACTCAGCGCCAGCCGCCGGCCATCATGCCGGGCGATCAGGATCCGCAAGCCGCCATAGGCCGTGCCGACCGCGATGAGCGCCGCGAGGCCGACCATGACGGGGTCGTGCTCGATGGTGAAATCGCCCGCCAGTCCGTGAATCCCGACATAGTGCATCGAGACGATACCGGCGCCGAGCAACAGCGCCGAGGCGATGACCCGCCCTTCGGACGGCTCACCGACGCTGACGAAGAACAGCGAAACGCCGACGACCAGCGCGCAGATCAGAAACGAGACGATCGTCGGCAGGACGAGATAGCCGGCGGCCTGCGGAAGCGGCGCGGCCAGCATGCCGATGAAATGCATGGTCCAGATGCCGACGGCGAGGAACACGGCCGCGCCGGCGAGCAGCAGCCGGCGCGTCAGTCCCGGCGCGCCGCGGACCCGGGCCGCGAGACCGAAGCCGGTGTATCCGCCCAGAATCGCGACCGCCAGCGAGAGGGCGACCAGATAGGGATTGTGCCCGTCGAACATCTTGCTACCGCAGCGCGCCGGTGTCCTTCCGGGCGCGCTTTCTCCTCGCGGAGAAGTCTATAATCGCCGGGGCGGCAATGACAACGTGCCGTTGCCGCCAATGTCCAGACGCGCGGGAGCCGGCAATTGCGCATCGTCCCCGTCGCCGAACCTGATTCGGCGATCATGCTTTTGTCAGGTCGATGCGACGGAGCGACGATCAGCCGATTTCAGGCGACTTTCAGCTGCTCGCAAGCCCCACCAGCATCGCGCCGAGAGCGACGAGGTGGATCAGGATGAGTGCCCGATCGTTCCACAGCACACCGACCGCGAACCAGCCGATGAGCCCGACCACAAACAGATAGATGTTCCAAGGCGTCCACCCGAAGGCCGTCGCCGTATAGCCCATGATCTGGATGATCGACGCAACCCATTTGATCGTAAAGGCGATCTGGCCGTTGTTGCGCGGTGCCGGTTCCGCGACGGCGTCAGACAGCACGGGTCAGCCCGCCATCGACGCGAATGTTCTGGCCGGTCATGTAGGCGGCGTCCTCGGAGGCGAGATAGGCGATCAGCGACGAGACCTCGCCCGCTTTGCCGTAGCGGCCCATGGGAATGCGGGCGCGGCGGTCCTCGGTTTCGGGCAGGCTGTCGATAAAGCCGGGCAGAACATTGTTCATCCGCACATTGTCGGCGGCGTATTTGTCGGCAAACAGCTTGGTGAAGGCGGCAAGCCCCGCCCGGAACACGCCCGAGGTCGGAAACAGCGGGTCCGGCTCGAAAGTTGCGAAGGTCGAGATGTTGACGATCGAACCCCCGCCCTGGGCCACCATGATCGGCGCGACGAGACGGGTCGGCCGCACGACATTGAGCAGATAGACCTCCATGCCGGTGTGCCAGTCCTCGTCGCTGATCTCCAGCACCGGCCCCTTCGGCCCGTGTCCGGCCGAGTTGACCAGCGCGTCGACGCGGCCCCAGCGGTCCATCGCCAGATCCACCAGCCGTTGCAGATCCGCGACCGACCGGTTCGAGCCGGTAACGCCGACACCGCCGAGGTCGGCGGCGAGAGCCTCGCCTTTGCCCGAGGACGACAGGATCGCGACGGTGTAGCCGTCAGCGGCCAAGCGCTTCGCGGCGTCGGCGCCCATGCCGCTGCCGCCGGCTGTGATGAGGGCTACTTTCGAGGTCATGACCGTTCTCCGTTGTCTCTATCCGTCGCCAGAATGGACCTCCGGCGGGGGCTTGACCAATCATGTCTCGTCGCGCGAGACTGTAGAAAATCTACTGCCTGAACTGAGGCGCTCCCCGTGCGAACACCGAATTTGAACGCGTTGCGGATGTTCGACGCCGCCGCGCGGCATCTGAACTTCCGGCTCGCGGCGGAGGAACTGAACCTGACGCAAGGAGCCGTGGCGCAACAGGTGCGCCGGCTCGAGGCCGATCTCGGGCAGGTGCTCTTCCACCGCAAGGCACGCGGCATCGCGCTGACCGAGACGGGGGAGAGCTATCATCGCCCCATCTTCCGGGCGTTGGCGATCATCGATGACGCCACCGGGAAGCTGCGGCCGGAGACCGCCCGCATCACGCTGAGCGTCACGCCCTCCTTCGCGGCGAAATGGCTGGTGCCGCGACTGAGCCGCTTCGAAGAAGCCTACCCCGAGATCGATCTGCGGACCGTCGCCAGCGAACGGATCGCCGATTTCCAGCCCGACGGCGTCGACATCGCCATCCGTCACGGGCATCCGCCGTTCGAACGCGGCACGCACAGCACGCTTCTCGCCCCTCTTGATCTCTGCGCGGTCTGTAGCCCCGGATACGCGGAGTCAGCCGCGCCGATCGAGCGGTTCGAGGATTTTGCCGCGCACCGGCTGATCCAGGACAGCCATATTTTCTGGGAAACGCTGTTCGAGCACAGCGGGACGACGGCCCGCCATCGCATCATGCAATTCAATCAGACATCGCTCGCCATGGACGCGGCGGCGAACGGCCAGGGAATCGCGCTGGCGCCGCGCTTGCTTCTGGCGGAGGAGATCGCGCGAGGCCGACTCGTCATGCTGTGGCGGGACGAAAGCGACGATCAAAGCGGCTACCACATCGTCCATCCGATCGGGGGGAAACCGAATCCCGCCAGGAACGCCGTGGTCGAGTGGATCCGCTCCGAGGTCGAGGGAACCGGCGATCTCGATCCATCGCGATAGCTTGGGCGGAGAGCATGCATTCGCGGGACGGCGACGCGGGTGCGGATAGCAGAGCCGAGAACGCCTAACCATGCCGAAACGACCGCCGGTTCGCTCATTCGGACCGCCATGCGCCATTACCGCGGCGCGGACCCCATTTTCAAATCGGATTGATGGCGAGGCGAGGACGTGCCTAATATCACCGGTCGAGCCTTTCTGAAGCCTGCCGTGCAGCGACATCGGACTGTCATCGACGGATGTTACCGCACCGGCGCTCCCATTGGGGAAGCGACTGGTTTTCGTCGACGCCCGTGTCGACGCTCTCTGAGAGTCCGTTTCGAAACTCACTGCGGCGGGTTCAAAGGCCCCTCGGATGGTCGCTCCGCAATGACATGATACCCGATTTCCGCGGGTTTGGGCGTCCCGGGTGAACCATGGAGGCTGGTCTTGGCAGGGTTTCGAAACGGCCTCTGAGAGGGTTACCCATGATGACGTCCCGAACATGCACCACGGCGCTCGCCACCGTCCTGTCTCTGTCGACCAGCCTTGCCCTCGCGCAGTCCGGCGACGCCGCGATGTCGATGGACGAGCTCGTCGCGGCAGCCAAAAAGGAAGGTCAGCTCACCACCATCGCGCTGCCGCACGACTGGTGCAATTACGGCGAGATGATCGAAGGCTTCAAGGCGAAGTACGGCCTCGCGGTCAACGAGCTCAATCCCAATGCCGGCTCCGGCGACGAGATCGAGGCGATCAAGGCCAACGAGGGCAACACCGGCCCGCAGGCGCCCGACGTCATCGATGTCGGACTGTCGTTTGGACCGTCCGCGATGGCCGAAGGCCTGCTGGCTCCCTACAAGGTCTCGACCTGGGACGAAATTCCGGAGGATGCCAAGGATGCCGACGGCCATTGGTACGGCGATTACTACGGCGTCCTGGCCTTCCAGGTGAACAAGGACATCATCGACAACGTGCCCACCGACTGGGCCGATCTGATGAAGCCGGAATATGCCAACGCGGTCTCGCTGGCGGGTGATCCGCGCAGCTCGGCCCAGGCGATCCAGTCGGTCTACGCGGCCGGGCTCGTGGCCACGCCCGACGGCGGCGGCGAGGCGGTCGGCAAGGCCGGCCTCGACTTCTTCAAGAAGCTGAACGAAGCCGGCAATTTCGTCCCGGTCGTCGGCTCGACCGCGACGCTGGCGCAGGGGACGACCCCTGTGCTCATCCATTTGGATTACAACGCGCTCGCCTCCCGCGATACGCTGAAGGGCAATCCCGCGACGGAAGTCGTGGTGCCGAAGTCGGGCGTCGTCGCCGGCGTCTACGTCCAGGCGATCAGCGCCTTCGCGCCGCATCCGAACGCCGCCAAGCTCTGGATGGAATATCTCTACTCGGACGAAGGCCAGCTGACCTACCTGAAGGGCTATTGTCACCCGATCCGGTTCAACGCGATGTCGAAAGCAGGCAAGATCCCGCAGGAACTCCTCGACAAGCTGCCGCCGGCCGAGGCCTACGATACCGCGAAGTTCCCGAGCCTCGACGACCAGAACGCCGCCAAGGCGGCGATCACCGGCGAGTGGGACAGTGTCGTCGGCGCCACCGTCCAGTAGCACGCTCGATGTTCGGATCGCCGGCGACGCCGGCGGTCCGTCCGGTCGCGACACGGACGACAGCGGGGGATCATGGCGTCTATCGTCGATGCAGGGACGACCGGTTCGCGAACGGCGCCCGCCGCGGGACCGCCGCGCAGACGACCGCCGCGCTCGCTGGCCTGGCTCGGCATCGTGCCATTCTTCGCCTTCGCGCTGCTGTTCCTGATCGGGCCCACGGTCTATCTGGTCTTCGGCGCCTTTCAGACCCCTAGCGGCGCGCTGACCTTCGACAACATCATCGGCCTGTTCACCCCGCAGATCATGGCGGCCTATTCGATCTCTATCCAGGTCAGCCTAGCCTCGGCGGCGTTCGGCGCGCTGGTCGGATTCTTCATCGCCTACGCGATCGTCCACGGCGGCCTTCCGGGCGCAATCCGGCCGACTGTTGTCACCTTCGCGGGCGTCGCCTCGAATTTCGCCGGCATCCCGCTGGCCTTCGCCTTTCTGGCGACGCTCGGCCGTCTCGGCCTGGTCACACTGTTCCTCAAGGATACGTTCGGCATCAATATCTACACGCTGGGCTTCAACCTGTTGTCGTTCTGGGGCCTGACCATCACCTATCTGTATTTCCAGATTCCGCTGATGGTGCTGATCATCACCCCGGCGCTCGACGGGTTGAAGAAGGAATGGAGCGAGGCCTCCGAGATCCTCGGGGCATCACGCTGGCAATATTGGCGGATGGTCGGGCTGCCCGTGCTGGCGCCCTCGATCCTCGGCTGCTTCCTGTTGCTCTTCGCCAATTCC
The DNA here is from genome assembly GCF_036549495.1 of Aurantimonas sp. C2-5-R2. Lineage (NCBI taxonomy): Bacteria > Pseudomonadati > Pseudomonadota > Alphaproteobacteria > Hyphomicrobiales > Aurantimonadaceae > Aurantimonas > Aurantimonas sp. C2-5-R2. The sequence continues at coordinate 14,716 of NZ_JAZHLJ010000022.1, read as the reverse complement.
TTCGGCGCGATCGCGACCGCCTATGCACTCACCGGATCCTCGCTCAACATCGTGCCGATCCTGCTCTACGCGCAGATCCGCGGCGATGTCCTCTACAACCCCAATCTCGGCTACGCGCTCGCCTTCGGCATGATCGTCATCACCGGCTGCTCCAACGTTCTCTATCTGTGGCTGCGCGCCCGTGCCGAGCGGTGGCGGCAATGACAAATTCGCGGCTCGTCCCCTTCGCCATCGTCGCCGTCGGCGCGCTGTATTTCTTCCTGCCGCTGGTCGCCACGTTCGAATTCTCGCTGTCGATGCTGCGTGGAATCTGGAGCTTCGAGGCTTACCGGGTCGTCTTCGACGATCCGCGCTTTCGCGAGACCTTCGTCTTCTCCGTCGTCGCCGCGCTCGCGACGATCGTCCTCGGCGCGCTTCTCGTCGTGCCGACGGCCTACTGGGTGCGGCTGAAATTTCCCAGGCTGCGGCCGCTCGTGGAGTTCATCACGCTGCTACCGCTGGTGATCCCGCCGATCGTTCTCGTCTTCGGCTATCTGCGGCTTTATAACTCGTCCTCGCTGCTGCCCTTCACCGGCAGCGCCCTCGGCACCAATATCCTGCTCGTCTTCGGCTATGTCATCCTGTCGCTGCCCTACATGTTCCGCGCGGTCGATACCGGCATGGCGGCGATCGACATCCGGACCCTGACCGAGGCCGCCGAAAGCCTCGGCGCCAGGCGCCCGACGATCCTGTTCAAGGTGATCCTGCCGAATGTCCGCGCCGCGGTCCTGTCCGGCGCGTTCCTGACCTTCGCCATCGTCATCGGCGAGTTCGTGCTGGCAAGCCTTCTCAACCGGCCGGCCTTTGGCCCCTATCTCGCGTTGATGGGCGCCAACCGCGCCTATGAGCCGGCGGCGCTCGCGGTGATCGCCTTCGCGGTCACCTGGGCCTGCATGGCCATGCTCCAGGTTGTCGGCAGCCAGGCTCCCGGCCGCTCCCGTTCGGGACGATCGCTGTTCAAATTGGGAAGGCGCGCCGCCCGATGAGCTTTCTCCAGATCTCGAACGTCTCGAAGCGCTTCGGAGCGACTACGGTGGTCCGCGATTTTGACCTTGCGGTTGAACGCGGCGAGTTCGTCTCGTTTCTCGGACCGTCCGGTTGCGGCAAGACCACGATGCTGCGGATGATCGCCGGCTTCGAGACGCCATCGGCCGGCAACATCGTGATCGACGGCGAAGACGTGACCGACACCCGGCCCAACCGCCGGCGGATCGGCATGGTGTTCCAGGCCTATGCGCTGTTTCCGAACCTTTCGGTCGCCGACAACGTCGCCTTCGGCCTCAAGGTCGCCGGCCGCCCGAAATCCGAGATCGGCCCCCGTGTCGAGGAAATGCTGGCGCTGATCAAGCTGCCGCATCTGGCCGAGCGCTATCCTTACCAGCTCTCCGGCGGGCAGCAGCAACGCGTCGCGCTCGCCAGAGCCCTGGCGCCGAGCCCGCGCGTCTTGCTGCTCGACGAACCGCTCTCGGCGCTCGACGCGCAAATCCGCCTGTCGCTGCGCGAGGAGATCCGGGCGCTGCAGCGCGAGCTCGGTATCACCACGATTTTCGTCACGCACGATCAGGAAGAGGCCTTGTCGATCTCCGACCGGATCGTCGTGATGAGCGACGGCCGCATCGAACAATGCGGCGCGCCCTTCGAGATCTACAATCGGCCGACCAGCCGTTTCGTGGCGAGTTTCGTCGGCACGCTCAGCCTTCTCGACGGCGTCAGGGAAAGCGGTTCGACGGTCGCGGTCAACGGCACGTCGGTGACGCTGGCCGAACCGCCGCAAGGCGCGGCGGGAGCCCCAGTGACGCTGGCGCTGCGGCCCGAGGCAGTGAAGCTCGAACCCTCGCCCGAACGGATCAACCGGCTGAGCGCACGAGTGGAGGACACGCAATTTCTCGGCTCGGTGGTGCGGCTGAAACTGTCGGTCGCCGGCGGCATCATCCTCGCCGATACCTTCAACCGGCCGACCGAGCCGCCGCCGCTGCGCGGCGCGCTCGTCGACCTCTATTTTTCGCCGTCCGACGTGTTCGCGCTGAAACCGGGCGCGGCGCCAGAACCCGCGACAACGGCCTGACCGCCGTCGACCGCGCGCCTTCGGTCACTCGCCGAGGGTGCGCTTGCGTTCCTCGAAATCGTCCTTGTCGATCTCGCCGCGCGCATAGCGCTCCTTGAGGATATCGTGCGGCGAGCGTCCGCCCTGTTGATTGGGCGCCTGCATTGCCGGCCACGCCCCGCCGCCGAGCCAGCGCACCAGGAGGACAATGAGGCCGATCACGATGGCCAGGAACAAGATCATGAAAAAAGGACCGAAGATCATGCCGGACCAGCCTCCATCCCAGCCCATATGCGGGCCATAGGCGTATCGATAGGGTTCCGTCTGCTGCGCCAGGGCCATGCCCGGCATCAGGGCGACGGCCGCGACCGCCGCCGGAATGATTGTGTACCTGCTCATTGTGCTGCTCCATGTTTCCGGCTCGGGCGGCTCGCACGCGCGCGCTCCGCCGTACCATCCGCAAACCATGAACCTTCCAGCAACCGTCGCCTTGATGCGGATCAAACCGGGCGCGGGCGAGCGCCTTACCCGCCCTTTTCCTGTTTGTAATCCCCAACCAACCCCGCCAGGCCCTCGCGATAGGTCGGATAGCGGAAGGCGTAGCCCGCCGCCTTGATCTTGGCGTTGGAAATCCGCTTGTTCTCGCCGTAGAAACTGCGCGCCATCGGCGACAACTCGGCCTCGTCGAACCCGGTTTCCGGCGGCGGCGCGACGCCTGCGAGTTCGGCGGCGTGCGCGACGACGTCCTGTGGTGGCGCCGGCTCGTCGTCGCTGACGTTGAACACACCGCCGAGGCGCTGGCCGGCAAGCAGCGCCAACGCCCCGGCGATATCGTCGACATGGATGCGGTTGAACACCTGGCCGGGCTTCACCAGCCGCTTGGCCGTCCCCCTGGTCAGATTGACGAAACCGTTGCGGCCCGGCCCGTAAATGCCGGAAAGCCTGAGGATCGCCAACGGCACGCCGCGCGTTTCCGCGACCTCCCGCCAGGCATCCTCCGCCGCGACCCGCGCCTTGGAGCGCTCGGAGACCGGCCGGGTCTCGCTGTCCTCGTCGACCAAGTCGCCGTCATGGTCGCCATAGACGCCGACCGTCGACAGATAGCCGATCCATTGCAAATTCGGGCTGCCATGGGCGATCTCGTCGACATACCAGCGCAGCACCGGATCACCTGCCCGGGCGTTGGCGCCGCCGACGCAGGCGCCGACTGGGGCGGCATGGCCGGGCGGGATCGAGACCAAGAGGTGGGTGGCGCGATAGAGCGTCGAGGCGATGCCGTCCGCCGGATGCTCGCCATCGAAAACGAAGGGCTTCAGGCCATGCGCGGCCAAGCTTGCCGCCTTGTCCCTGGAGCGGACTGTAACGCCGGTGACCGTGTTCCTGTCGAAGGCCTTGGCGTCGAACGTCTCGACGAAGCGCGAAGCCGAATAGCCGTGGCCGAAGACGAAGAGCCGCATCCGAGATAGATCGGATATGTCCGTCATGCCGCTCGACCTTTGACACGCGAATGACGCCGGCCGGCCGGAACGATCTCGTCGACCTCGAGCCGACCGATCCTGAGACGGCCGATATCGGCGGACCCGACCTTTGCCCGACCGATCGACAGCCGACCGATCGCGAAGGCGCCGAACGCGATCGCTCCGACGGCGAGCGCGCCGATCGCCAGCGCCCCGACCGCCCCAGCGCCGATCGCCTGGCGGCGGCGCAGCGCGTCGGGCAGGCTGCCGCCGGCCCATTGCAGCGAGTGCCGGGCCTGCTCGACGCTCATTCTGCCAGCCTTGACTGCGGTTTCGCCGGCCGTAACGGCGGCATCACGCACCGTCTCGGCCGACTGCCTCGTCTTCCTGCCCCAGCGCATGCCATTCGCTCCTGACGTTCGGATTGTCTTCGCTATCGAGCGCCCCGACGCGTTCACGCAAGGCGTCGGCACGATCGAGACGGTCCAGCGCCCAGATCGCCATCGCCCGAACCAGCGGCGCTGGGTCCCGCAGCAATCCCCAGACCATGGGAGCCAAATTCGGATTCCCGGAATTTCCGGCCGCAATCAGGCAGTTGGAGACGAACTTGTCGCGACCGATCCGCTTTACCGGCGAACCGGAAAACAGCGCCCGGAAGCCATGATCGTCGAGGGCGAGCAGTTCCGCAAGGCGCGGCGCCCGCAATTCGTCGCGCGCGATCAGCTTGGCCTCGCGGGCGTTCGCCGCGAACTTGTTCCAGGGACAGACGGCGAGGCAGTCGTCGCAGCCATAGATGCGGTTGCCCATCGCGGCACGGAACTCGCGCGGGATCACCGCCTTGGTTTCGATCGTGAGGTAGGAGATGCAGCGCCGCGCGTCGAGTTGATAGGGCGTGGGGAACGCGTCGGTCGGACAGACGTCCTGGCAGGCGCGGCACGAGCCGCACAGGTCTCGACCCGGCTCGTCGGCGGGAAGCTCGAGCGTGGTGAAGATCGAGCCGAGGAACAGCCAGGAGCCATGTTCCCGGCTGACCAGATTGGTGTGCTTGCCCTGCCAGCCGAGTCCGGCGATCTCGCCGAGCGGCTTTTCCATCACCGGCGCAGTGTCGACGAAGACCTTGGCGTCGTGGCCGCTGGCGGCGCCTCCGGCCTTGGCGATCAGCCGTGACGCCAGTTCCTTCAGCCGACCCTTGATCAGTTCGTGATAGTCGCGGTGGCGGGCATAGACCGAAATCCCGCCGCGATCGGGCCGCGACAGGATCGCCAGCGGGTCCTCGTCCGGCGCATAGCTCAGGCCCAGAACGATAATCGAGCGCACCTGTGGCCACAGCGCCCTCGCCGAGCGGCGCCGTTCCGCCGTCTCCGGCATCCAGTCCATGGTGCCGTGGCGGCCCTGGGCGAGGAAGTCGTCGAGCCGCGGACCGGCCGCAACGTCGCCGGTGCCCGGCGCGATGCCGACGGCGTCGAAGCCGAGACGGCGCGCGTCGTCCCGGATGAAGAATTTCAGGCGGTCAGGCAAATTGTGGGGTGGGGCCACCATGCGTCAGTTATAGCGGAAGCCTGCGGCCAGCGGAAACCGCCGCGCGGCTCAGAAATCCAGTTCGCCGTAATGATGTACCGGCGGCAGGCCGCGCACCCGTTCGCTGAGCAGCGGGCGGAAGGACGGCCGGGATTTCACCCGCATGTACCAGTCCTTGGCCGCCGGCTCCTGATCCCAAGGGACTTCGCCGAGATAGTCGAGGATCGACAGGGCGGCGGCCGCTGCCAGATCGGCGTAGGACAGCTTCGGCCCGGCCAGCCAGTCACGGCTTTCGGCCAGCCAGCCGAGATAGCGCAGATGGTGCTTGAGATTGGCCCGCGCGGCGCGGATCGCCGCGGCGTCGGGCGCACCGCCGCCCTCTTGCGGCTTCATTTCCAGCTTGAGCACCCGCTCGCGCACCAGATAGCGCGTCACCTCGCCGTCGAGTTTGGACAGGAACCATTCGGTCAGCCGGCGCGCCTCGGCCCGCTCGATCGGCTTTTCCGGCAACAGCCGCCGATCGCGCTGGAAGACGCCGCGCGTCTCGTCGAGATATTCGCCCACCACCGTCGCGCCGACGATCGGCGGGCCGTTGTCCTCGATCATCACCGGAAGCGTCGCCGCCGGATTGAGGGCGAGGAATTCCGGCCGCTTTTCCCAGGTCCGCTCCGGCAGAAGTTCGGCCCGCTCGCCGTATTCGCCGAGCACCAGCCGCACGAAGCGCGAGGCGGCGGACATCGGATGATGGTGAAGCTTCAGCATGAAAACGGGTCGGGAGCTCTTGCGTGGGGTCGCCGGGCACGGCTGGCGGCGCCGGACCGTGATGATATCGAAACACACGGCCGGAAGATCGGGCGGTCGCGTGGACCAGGATTGTCGCAGGTCCGCGTCAACGAACCCTGAACAACCTCGCCTCGGTGTTTCTGGGCCACATAGCAGCATCCGTGTGGCTTGCAAGATGTTGCAATCCTCGACCGAACGGAGTCAAAGCGCTGCGGGCCATGTTCCGCGTCGCGTTTCGATGCCCACGCGCGTCTCTCACCGGGACCGGCATCGAACGCTTCGCATCGGCCTTCCCGCGTAGATCAGAGATTCATCAAGGACGACGCTTTTATGGAAATCGGGACCATCATCGACGCGGTCATCCTCGGCATTACCGAGGGTCTCACCGAGTTCATTCCGGTTTCCTCGACCGGGCATATCCTTTTGCTCGGCCATTTCCTCGGCTTCCAGTCGACCGCCCGCAGCTTCGAGGTGCTGATCCAGCTCGGCGCGATCCTGGCAATCCTCGCCGTCTATTTCGCCCGGCTGTGGCAGCTGTTCATCACGCTGCCGTCGAGCCCGAGAAGCCGCCGCTTCGTCGCCGGTATCGTGCTGGCCTTCCTGCCGGCGGCCTTCGCCGGCGTCCTTGCGCACGACTTCATCAAGACGGTGCTGTTCGAGACGCCAATCGTCATTTGCGTGGCGCTCGTCGTCGGCGGCATCCTGCTGCTCGTCGTCGATCGGATGCCGCTCACCGTGCGCTATCACGACGTCATGGATTATCCGCTCTCGCTCTGCCTGAAGATCGGCCTGTTCCAGACTTTGGCGCTGATCCCCGGCACCTCGCGCTCGGGCGCCACCATCGCCGGCGCGCTGTTGATGGGCACCGACAAGCGATCGGCGGCCGAATTCTCGTTCTTCCTGGCCATGCCGACCATGGTCGGCGCCTTCACCTACGATCTGATCAAGAACCGGGACCTTCTGTCGCTCGACGATTTCGGGCTGATCGCCATCGGCTTCGTCATGGCGTTCCTGTCGGCGCTCGTCGTCGTCCGCGGCCTGCTCGACTTCGTCTCGCGGCACGGCTTTGCGCCCTTCGCCTGGTGGCGCATCGCGGTGGGTCTGGCCGGTATCGTGGCGATTGTGGCGATCGGCTAACGCGGAATGAGGAATGAGGAAAAGTGAGAACCGGTTTTCCGCCCGCATTCCCCGCTGACCTGCTGGAATCGATCCTATTTCATCGTAATCGAGCGCGAATTAAGAGCCTGGACGCCGGCTGGCGTCCAGGCCTTGCGCGATCCGCTCAGACGAATTCTTTTTCGTCCGGCGTCAGGCCGCCGGCCTGCGGTTGCGGCGTGGTGAACTGGCCCTCCGGGCGAAACCGGACGAGATAGGTCGGCAGGATCGCGTCGATCGTATGCCCCTTCAGCCCGAAGGCGGCGAGGTCGCGGCCCTCAGCGATGGCTTCCTCGGAGACCACATTGTCGTGCCGCAACTGGCGGACCTGGTCCTCGGTCAACGGCGCGCCGGGCAGAAACCGCATGACCCGCGCCATCGAAGCGGCTGCGCCGAACGGGATCGTGACGAAACGGCGCTTGCGGGCGATCACTGCGAGCATCTCTTCCATCAGCTCGCGGAAGGTGAGGATCTCCGGCCCGCCGAGTTCATAGACGCGGCCACCCGCCACCTTGCCGTCCACCGTCGCGGCGATCGCCTCGGCGACGTCGCCGACATAGACCGGCTGAAAGCGGGTGCGGCCACCGCCGATCAGCGGCAGGACCGGCGAGAATCGCGCCATCTGGGCGAAGCGGTTGAAGAACTGGTCTTCCGCCCCGAACACGATCGAGGGCCGGATGATGGTAGCATCGGCAATCGTTTCGCGCACCGCCTGCTCGCCGGCCGCCTTGGTGCGGGCATAGGCGGAGTCGGAGGAGGCGTCCGCCCCGATCGCCGAGATCTGGGTCATTCGCGCCCCGACGCCACGCGCCGCCTCGGCCACCGCCTGCGCCCCGAAGGACTGCACCGCCTCGAAATTCTGTCGGCCGCTTTCGGCAAGAATCCCGACGAGATTGATCACATGATCGGCGCCCACGACCGCCCGATCCACCGTCCAGCGATAGCGCAGATTCGCCTGGACCGGCATGATCTGGCCCATATTGCCGTTGGTCTGCAAGTGATAGGCCAGATCCGGCCGCCGGCAGGCGACGCGGATGCGGTAGCCGCGGCGAGCGAGCGCCAGCGTCACATAGCGGCCGAGGAAACCCGAACCGCCGAAGACCACTACTGTCTTGCCCGTGTCGACCGCCATCGTTCCCGCGCTCCTTGCTTGCCTCGCCATGTCGCCGCCCGGTAGCCCGCGCGCAATCGGCTTCGCCTTGCCTCATAACCGGTTCGCCCGCCAAGGTGAAGGCGCGAAAAAACCGCGTTGACAGCGGCGGGTCCAGCTTCTAATTGTCCGCGCCGTGCCCAGGTGGCGGAATTGGTAGACGCGCACCGTTCAGGTCGGTGTGTCGCAAGGCGTGAAGGTTCGAGTCCTTTCCTGGGCACCATTTCCCTATTCGAGACGGTCCGAAACAGTCCGAATAACGGCCCAAACCCCTAGAAACGCTGAATTCTTGATCCGACGTTGTCCAACGCGGGGTGTTGGTATCCAATTCATTTGTTGGTAGTTTTGTTGGTATCGGCCGCGAAAAGCGGTTGGAACCGAAACTCGATACCAACAAACGGATGGCGGAATGTCGCTCTCTGACCTGCAAATCAAGGCTTTCAGGCCTTCCGAGCGTCCCTCGAAACATAGCGATGGGGGCGGTCTTCATTTGTTGGTATCGCCGACCGGCTCGAAGCTGTGGCGAGTGTCCTATCGCTTCAGCGGAAAACAGAAGCTTCTCTCGCTCGGTCCCTATCCGACGGTCTCGCTGGCGGATGCGCGCGCGCGACGCGACGAGGCCAAATCGCTCCTGAAACGCAACATCGATCCATCGGAAAAATCGAAGCTCGATCAAATCGCGTTGACGACTTCGCGCGCGACCACCTTCGACGCGGTGGCGGAAGAGCTGCTTTCGAAAGCCGAGCGCGAAGGCAAAGCTGCGGCGACCCTGACGAAGAAACGCTGGCTTCTGGGATTGGTCCGGCCCGACATCGGCGCCCGGCCGATCACAGAGATCAGCGCGGCCGAAATTCTCGTTCCTCTTCGCCGTGTCGAAGCGCAAGGCAATTATGAAACCGCGCGCCGGCTTCGTGCCGTCGTCGGCCAAGTGTTCCGCTATGCGATCGCGACGGCGCGCGCCGACAACGATCCGACCTACGGGCTTCGCGGCGCCCTCACCGCTCCGACCGTCACGCATCGCGCGGCCTTCACTGACTGGAAGCGCTTTGGCGGATTGCTTCGCGCAATCGAGACCTATGAGGGCTCGACCGATACGCGCGCCGCGCTGAAGCTTCTCGCCTTGCTCTATCCGCGACCGGGCGAATTGCGGCAAGCGGAATGGAGCGAATTCGATCTGGCGAAGCGGGTGTGGACGATACCGGCCGCGCGAACGAAGATGCGCCGGGAGCATCGCAAGCCCTTGTCCGACGCGGCTGTTGCGATCCTGGAGAATGTGAAAAGCCGCTCGGGATCGGGACGCCTCGTCTTCCCTGCTATCCATACCACCTTGCGGCCGATGAGCGAGAACACGCTAAACAGTGCGCTTCGTCGGATGGGATTCGACAAGGACGAGATGACGTCGCATGGTTTTAGGGCGTCGGCTTCCTCGCTGCTGAATGAAAGCGGCCTCTGGCATTCGGACGCGATCGAAGCCGAGCTGGGCCATGTCGGCGCCGACGAAGTGCGACGCGCCTATCATCGGGCGGCTTATTGGGACGAACGCGTACGTATGGGCGAATGGTGGGCGAAGACAATAGAGGCGGCGCAGTAGATGGCGGCCGATGAGCTCACTTCATACTGGATGCACGTCAGCGCCTTTACAGTGAATCAGGCTTCGGCCCTTTGGTGCGGCGTCGACCCGGCTTCGATTGGGTCACTTTTCATTGGGGCGCCGTCCGAAGCTCACGCAACAAAGCAGATGCTGGTGGCAGCGATAGTGGGAGGCGAGCTGAAAGCCGATTCCAGCACTAACTCTCTCACCTTCATTGGCGACTACTCGGGCTCGCTCGTCTCGCGGCACGACCTCGAAGATTTTGCTCGGAAACGAAAGCTCTTTCCGGCATTCTTGTTCGACACATTGGCGCCGTTCGGTGCATCATCAGCCACGCCGCTTGGACAATTCCAAGCGAGCAATGTCATAGCGCCTCGACCAATACATTCCTACACCGGAGGAAAAGGCGGAAGGCCGCAAGAGTATGATTGGAATTCCTTCATGCTCGAAATCATTCGGCGCGCGAATCTTCCCGACGGGCTTCCCGAAACCCAAGCTGAATTGATCCGCGATATGCTCCTATGGTTTCGTGACACATACGATGCGGAGCCGGCGGAAAGCTCCGTCAAAAGTCGAATCTCCAAAATCTACGGGTACTTAGGCGAGGCCAAAAACCCCCTAGCGTAAGTTTCTGCCGCTTTTCGGCTTTTTAGCACTACGCGATCTTACAGAACGTCAGCCGTCTTGAACCGACGGAGGCGAATTATGTCGCACTACACTCACCTTCCTGAAACCGGCTTCCTGCGCTTGCGCTCCATTCTCGCGCCGGCCGGCCCGATCCCCGTTTCCAAATCGACCTGGTGGGCGGGCGTACGTGACGGCCGCTTTCCCAAGCCGACGAAGCTGGGCAGTCGGATCACCGTCTGGCGAGTGGAAGACATCCGCGCCCTGATCGACAAGGGGCGCTGAGATGGCGCGACGCCCGTCTTGGCGGGCGATCGGCAGGCACCGGACCTACACCGTGGAAGAGGCCGCCACCGCACTCGGCGTTCATCGTAGAACGATCCGGCGATGGCTGAAGGTGAACGGGCTGGAGGCGATCGACGGCAGGCGGCCGACGCTCATTCACGGCTCGGACCTGATCGCTTTCCTGAAGGCTCGCAAGCCGGCAAAGCGGACGCTTCAGCCGCACGAGGGCTTTTGCTTCTCCTGCCGAGAGCCACGCCGGCCGGCCTTCGACGCGGTGGAGGTGGAGGTCTCGGCGTCGGGGCGCCTCTCCTATCTCGCGCTTTGCGACACATGCACCACCACCATGCACAAGAAGCTCGGCAAGGACCTTCTGCCGGCGCTGGAGGCCAGATGCACCGTGACGATCAGACAGGCGGACGCACGCATAGGCTAGATCGCCGATCACCGTCCGAATGTTCACTTGCGAAAGGAGGCTGACACCCATGGCAAGGCACCACGCGAAAAACGAGCGCATCAAGCGCGCCTACATGATCTGGCTGGAGGATGCGAAGCGCATGGCACCTGCTTCCGTCAACGCCGCGCTGGCCGCCATCGCCGACTTTGAAGCCAGCACCGGCCACCGCGACTTCGCTGCCTTCCACCACGAGCAGGCGCGCGCCTACAAACGGCGGCTGGCGGAAGCCGGGCACAGCGCCACGGGCAAGCCGCTGGCAAAAGCGACCGTCACGGCCCGGCTGAAGGCCTGTCACGCCTTCTTCGTCTGGCTCGCCGGGCAACCCGGCTACCGATCGAAGATCAACGGCTCCGACGCGGAATATTTCAATCCGTCGAACCATGACCTGCGGATTGCATCGGCGAGGCGCGAAAAGCCCGGTCCGTCTCTGGAGCAGGTGAAGCACGTCATCGCCACCATGCCGGCCAGCACCGATCTGGAAAAGCGCGACCGTGCTGTCGTCGCCTTCATCCTCCTGACGGGCGCGCGCGACGCGGCGGTCGCCTCGCTGAAGATCCGTCATGTGAGCGTTGCCGGCCGTTTCGTCGATCAGGATGCCCGCACCGTGAAGACGAAGAACCGGAAGACGATCCGCACCGACTTTTTTCCGGTTGGGGGAGAGGTGGAAGCCATCGTCCTGGACTGGATCGCCCACCTCACCGGCCCGCTTCTCTTCGGCCCTGACGATCCACTCTTTCCGAAGACGAAGGTTCTGCCAAACGCGGCCGGCCTCTTTGCGCCGGCCGGGCTGGAGCGGGCGCATTGGTCCAACGCCGGCCCGATCCGTGACATTTTCAAGCGCGCCTTCCCGGCGGCCGGCCAGCCCTATTTCAATCCGCACAGCCTGCGGAAGACGTTGATGAGGCTCGCTTTCGATCTGGGAGTGAATGGCGAGGCAATAAAAGCCTGGAGCCAGAACCTCGGTCACGAGAAACTGGACACAAGCTTCAACAGCTACGGCACCGTTAGCGCGGAACGGCAGCAAGAGATTCTGGCGGGGCTACGCAGTCGCGATGATCGGACACGAAATAATCACGGCGAACCGTTGGATGACGAAACAGTGCGGCGAGCCTTGCGACAATTTATCCAAACCGGCGCGGCAACTGCAAACTAAGGAAATCTTCCGAATGCGGTAGGCAGGGTCTTTCCACTCCGATAGCTTCCCGCAACGGGGAGAGGGACGCATGACACCGCACGAATTCATCAAGAAATGGAGCGGAACAAAGCTCAAGGAGCGCAGCGCGGCGCAAGAGCATTTCCTAGACCTTTGCCGGCTGCTTGACGAACCTACGCCGGCCGACGTCGATCCGTCCGGGCTCGATTTTGCTTTCGAGGTGGGCGCGACGAAGACGACGGGCGGGCGCGGCTTCGCGGACGTGTTCAAACGCGGGCATTTCGGCTGGGAATACAAGGGAACCCACGCGAACCTCGACACGGCCTTTGCTCAGCTTCAACGCTACGCCGTCGCCCTCGACAATCCACCCCTCCTTATCGTTTCCGACATCGGCACAACGATCCGCATCCATACCAACTGGACGAACTCTGTCTCGAAGACCTACGAGGTCGCGATCGCCGCCCTTGAAGACGCCGATAAGCGGCAATGGCTGAAGGACGCCTTCAACGATCCCGAGCGTCTGCGACCGAAGAAGACCCGGCAGCAATTGACCGAAGAGGTCGCCGGAGAGTTCGCCGAACTCGCCAAGTTGCTGCGCTCTCGAGGCCACAAGCCAGAGGAGGTAGCGCACTTCATCAACCGGCTCGTGTTCTGCATGTTCGCCGAGGATGTGAAGCTTCTCCCCGGCGCGATGTTCACGCGAATGATCGAACGAGCCATCGAGGAGCCATCCGAGTTTGAGGGGTTCGCCCGCGATCTCTTCGTTGCCATGAAGAGCGGTGGCAGGATCGGCTTCGAAAAGGTCGCTTGGTTCAACGGTGGACTCTTCGACGACGATCTCGTGTTCGCCTTGACGAAGGACGAGATCAAGATCGTTCACCGCGCCGCCGTCCAATACTGGGGCGATATCGATCCGTCGATCCTCGGGACGCTATTCGAGCGCGGACTTGATCCCGACAAGCGCAGCCAGCTTGGGGCGCACTACACCGACCGCGACAAGATCATGATGATCATCAACCCGGTGATCGTTGAACCGCTTGCCGCCGAGTGGGAGGCCGCCAAGAGCGAGATCGAGGGTCTCCTGATCAAAGCTGAGGACGCCGAGGCGATCGCCAAGACGGCCGGCGGACGATCCGGCTCCTCTCGCAAGGGTCGCGCCACGTCGGCTCGCAACGACGCTCAGGCGGTCCTTGATCGATACCTTCATCGCCTTGCCGACTACCGCGTCCTTGACCCGGCCTGTGGGTCAGGCAACTTCCTCTATCTCGCCCTTCGGGCTCTGAAGGACCTGGAGCACAGAGCCCAAGTCGAAGCCGAAGCGCTTGGGTTGCCGAGGCGGTTCCCCTCGATTGGCCCCGAGGTCGTCAAGGGGATTGAGATCAACCCCTACGCCGCCGAACTGGCCCGCGTATCTGTCTGGATCGGCGAAATCCAGTGGATGCTGAAGAACGGCTTCGCCGCGTCGATGAACCCGATCCTGAAGCCGCTTGAGACAATCGAGTGCCGGGATGCCTTGCTTACAGAGAGCTATTCAAGGGCCCACTGGCCCTCGGCTGATGCCATCATCGGAAACCCACCCTTTCTGGGTGGAAGCAAGATGTTGTTCGAACTTGGCAAAGAGTACGTCGAAGCACTCAGAATAGCATCAGCCGGGGACGTTCCCGGTGGAGCTGACTTCGTAGTCTATTGGTTTGCAAAGGCTTGGGAACAGCTACGCCGCCGGTCGCATGTGCGTGCCGGTTTCGTTTCGACCAACTCAATAAGGGGAGGCGCGAACAGGGAGGTTCTAACTAGGATCGTCAAAGGCGGTCGAATTTTCCACGCTTTCGCGGACGAACCTTGGACCGTTGATGGCGCCGCCGTCAGGGTTTCTCTTATCTGCTTCTCATCAGAGAAACTTGGAGCCTCAGTGCTCGAAGGCACGCCGGTTGGCGAAATTCAATCTGATATAAAGGCAGGGCTAGGTTTTGATCTCGGTGACGCAGTACGTCTTGATACCAACAAAGATATCTGTGTGAGAGGAGTGGAGACTGGAGGACCATTTCAAATCGACAGACAAACGTTCTTAAAGCTCATCGACCAGCCCACCAATCCAAACGGCTACAATAACGACAGGGTTCTTCGGCGAATTTTCAACGGAAATGACTTGCTCAAAAGGCAACCTGAAAGGTACATGATTGATTTCTCCGAATTCGCAAGACAAGCAGACGCCGCGATGTTTGAGAAACCCTACGAGCACCTTGAACGCGCATATCAGTCATACTCTTCGAACCGGAAACGGCGGGTGGTGATACGGGAGCATTGGTGGACGCATCGTCGGTCTGGGGCAGCGTTGAGAAAGGCGACAAACAATCTGAAACGAATGATAGTAACTGAACCGCCCCGGGTTTCCCGGAGACCTCAGTTCCTGAGAGGATGGGGTCATGATGACGAAGACGACATCGAAGAGATATTCACCGGAGG